>NZ_JAAHHM010000082.1:8456-32470 GCF_010692445.1 Moorena sp. SIO3E8
CACAGAATCCTTTAATTTCTTCTCCTATTGGCCACAAATGTAACTCTAAGTCAAACCTCACTGTCATCTCAGCTCCTGCCCCTTCATACCAACCTACTTCTAAATTAGGTAAGCTAAAGGATGGTTTTAAAATTTCCGACTGCTGAACAGCAAACGACACTTGAAACAAGGGGTTTTGTGATAGAGACCTTTGAGGTTGCAACTCTTCGACCAATTTCTCAAAGGGTATGTCTTGGTGACTATAAGCTTCTAGAGCTGTCTGTTTAACCCGGTTTAATACTTCTGTGAAACTTGGGAACCCTCCCAGGTCTGTGTACATGACTAGGGAGTTGACAAAGAAACCTATTAACCCTTCTATTTCACTGCGGTTGCGGTTAGCTATCGGTGTTCCTACTGCTATACTTTCTTGACCACTGTAACGAGACAGTAAGATTTTGAAGGCTGCTAACAGGGTCATAAATAGGGTGACTCCCTGCTTTTGGGTGAGTTGTTTAACTTTTGATGTTAGTGCTGCTGGTATGTTTATGGGTATGCCTGCCCCTCGGAAGGTTTCGACTGCAGGTCGGGGATGGTCTGTGGGTAGTTGTAGTTGAGGTAAGTCAAGGAGCTTTTGCTTCCAATAGTTGAGTTGACTTTCCAGAGTTTCACCTTGTAAGTAGTTCCTTTGCCAGACAGCAAAGTCAGCATATTGTATAGGTAGTTCTGGTAATGAGGGTGGTTTGTCGAACAGTGTGGCAGTGTAAATAGCTGAGAGTTCTTTGGGTAATACTGTCAGTGACCAGCCATCGGAAGCGATGTGATGTAATGTGATTTGCAGTATGTGTTCTGTTGTTCCTAGTTGAAACAATTGAGCCCGTATGGGGGGGTCTACTTCTAGATTGAATATTTGTTCGTTTTCTTGTTGGAGTAGTTGTTGTAGTTGAGTGATTTGCTCAGATGGTGTTAACCCACTTAGGTCTTTTTTGGGTAGTTGTAGTTCAAAGGGGGGTTGAACTATTTGTACTGGTGTGCCGTTGATTTCACTGAAAGTGGTTCTCAGGGTTTCATGGCGAGCGATGATTTGGTTGAGACTTTTTTGTAGGGCTACATAGTCGAGTTTTCCTACTAGATTTAGGGTTAATGGCATATTGTAGGCGTTGCTACTCAAGGCCATTTTGTCTATAAACCATAGCCTTTGTTGTGCAAAGGATAACGGTATCGTTTGTTCCCTAGAAATCGGTTGAATCGAACTACCTGCATCAGATTGCGTATTTTTATGAGCTTTCCTCAGCAACTTGAGGATATCTGCTTTGCGCTCAACTAGACTCTGTTTCAGCTCTGGTGTTATTACTTTCTTCGGAGAACGATAACGGAGTTGCTCTCCATCTATCCAAAGTTTTACACCTAAATTTTGCAGGTAAGAGACAAACTCAACTGTTTTCATAATGCTTCCTCCTCATAGTCTTCATCTGTTTCATAAATAAATGTGTTTTCCTTTTGAGCTAGCTGACGCAGCACTTCAATATTTTTGGTGATACCAGCAACAGTGGGATACTCAAATAAATCTTGTAAAGTAAGTTCCTTCCCAAAAGCCTGACGCAAGCGAGAAATCACCTGAGTAGCCAAAAGTGAATTCCCCCCCAACTCAAAGAAATTATCATAGATACCCACCTGGGATACCTCTAACAAATCCTGCCAGATTTGAGCAATTTGCTGCTCCGTCTCATTCCTAGGTTTCACCCTTTCTTGAGTTGAACGACCCAAATTACTCTCTCGAAGTAAACCTATGTCAATTTCCCCAGTCTCAGTCAAAGGCATTTCAGCCAACTCCACCACAGCACAACTACTAGGTTTACCCACTGCATCCTGTACTTGAGACTCCAGAACACTCACATTGGGTTTACCTTTACCGTTAGTAGTAAAGTAAGCTGTTAATTGTTGCAGATTATCCGAAGTAGAAGTCAACCTTCTGATATTAAGATTACTACCATCCAAACCCACCATTAAGTAGGGTTGGTCATGGCATAAACCAGCTAACAGTGAAGACATACCTTGAGATAATCCCACTGCTAGATAACCCTTAGCTTGAGTTAACTGCTTCATCTGATAACCCCGACTCATCCCCATTTCATCCCACATACTCCAAGCTAAACAATAGCTCTGTAACTGACTGTGATCGCGTTGATAGTAAGAGAAAGCATCCAAGAAACTATTAGCTCCTGCATACGCTCCCACCGTTGTGCCACCAAAGAAACCATTAATAGAGGAAAAATTGATAAACAAACTCTTTGGTTGTTTTTCTACCAATTGATGTAATACCAAAGTTCCTATCAGTTTAGGACGTAACACCTCAGCTAAACTTTCTGGTGTTTCCTCCCTCAGAAAACGCTCTTGCATCAACCCTGCTAGATGAATCACCCCATCCAGTTGTTGAACCTGCCATCCAGACAAGGTTTGCTGTACTACCTCCTGCACTGCTTTTTGATGGCCAATATCTACCCCTTGGTAAATCACCTCACCACCTAATTGTTGTAATTGTTGGTAAGCTTTGATTTTATCTGCTAGCTTACCCCCTTGCTGTAAATAAGTTTCCCAACTGTTGCTATCTGGTAGGGGTGTACGACCTAAAAGCAATAGTTTAGCCTGATAATGTTCCAGGAGATACTTAGCAATTTCAACACCAATTCCTCCTAAACCGCCACTGATAAGGTAAGTACCTCCTGCTTTGAATGGTAATGGTTGTTTGGGTTTTGAAGGTAAGTCAACTTTCTCCAGACCTGATACCCAACGCTCTCCATCTCGATAAGCCACTTCTGAATCTTTGGCATCAATAGTTAATTCCTCAAGTATCCGATTGCTGTTGACTTCTAATGAGTCTTGTGGTAAATCTAGATGCCGACAATGCCAGTGAGGGATTTCCATCGGGATAGTTTTCAACAAACCTGGTACTGTTGCTTTTTCATAGGCAATTGCTTCTTTGGGATTGAGAGATTGACTATGACTGGCGACATACAGTAGTCGTACTGGATAATTTTCCTGATGATTACTAAAGATTTGTAGAATAAATAAAAGGCTATAAATACCGGTTTTTTGTGCTGTTTCTAGAGTTTCTGTGTCAGTAATTTCTCCAGTCCCAGTATAGTTATCATAATGCCACAGGTGAATAATTGCTCCGATTTGGATATTTTCTGCTCCTAGACATTGGTACAGCTTTTGATAGTCTTCTCCAACATCTGGAGCAATTATATAGTGATTGTAATTGATTTTTGTGAAGGGTTCTCCTTGTTCTATCTGCACATAACCTTGATAATTATTTTCTAAGTTTTTGCAGACTTGTTGACCTAATCCTAACTTATCTATAAATACTAAAGCTACTCCAAATTGGCTGAATTGGTGTGGCGGATAATTTAATTGTTTTCGTTGCCATGTTTTTTGATAAAACCAGTCAGGAATTGTTTGAGTATTTTCGGTAATTAAATCTACCCGTTTTAAGACTTCCTGGAATTCTCCTGTGGCAAATCTTTGACTAAGCTGAGTTCGTTGAATCTTACCAATGGAAGTTTTGGGAATCAAGTCTTTTTCTAGGGGAATTAAATAATCTGGGTTAATTCCCATTCTATTGACCACTTGTTCTCTGATAACTTTTAATAAAGCTAATAACTCGGTATCTTCAGTTATTTCTGTATTGAAAAATATTCCTAATTTATCGGTATCGCTGTTAGGTTTTCTTACGGCACAAGCGGCGGTGTAAGAAACTTCTATTCCTGGTAATTCTTCTACCGCTGATTCGATTTCATGGCTGTAGTAGTTTAACCCATTGATAATAATTACGTCTTTTTGTCGTCCGGTAATTGTTAAACACCCGTTTTTCAGAAACCCTAAATCTCCTGTGTTAAACCAACCATCTGCTGTAAAAGCTTCTTGATTCGCCGTGGAATTTTGATAGTAACCTGATGTTACTGATGCGCCTTTTACTTGTAAAGATCCAACAACTCCTTCAGGAACTACTTGTTGATTTGCATCAACAATTCTCAAAGATGCCCCCGCAATTGGTGGACCAAGTTCAACAAATTTATCTTCATCAGATGATGATTCAAGAGAAAAACTGTTAGACCATGTAATCCCGGAACAAGTCTCGCACATTCCGAAAGCTGGATGAATAGCTTTTGTCGATAAACCATAAAAGCTTAAAAGTTTGATAAAATTTCTGGCAGTTTTAGTAACAATTGCTTCTCCTGCATTCACTAAAAATTTCATTGAAGACAAATCCCAGTGTCTTTTCTCTTGGTGCGCATTCCCTCTCTTGGTCAGCATTCCCTTGCGACTTTCGTCGTCGCGGGGTCTGACCGCTAGGTCGGGAAACCCGACCGGGGTCGCACCGCTTTTCACTTCTTCTGCGCGATCGCCAATAAGAGTAAATGCAAAATTTGGTGCCCAGCTAATGGTGGCTTGATGACTGTCAATTAAATCTAACCACTTGAGTGGATTTTGCAGTATCAATTGTGTTGGTACATGAATCTGCTCACATCCTAAGTCTACTGCCATAATACTCAGAAATACCAATGCTCCTACATGGTCCATCGGCATCCAATTCAAGGTGACGTCTTGACTAGAAAATTGGTTCATTGCAATTGTACCAGCAGACATACTCAATAGCTTGCTGTTTTCCTGCATTACTGCTTTAGGTATCCCAGTGCTACCAGAAGTTAACAGCAAAACTGCCAGGTCTTGTGGTTGACTTTTGTAAATCTTTGTATCTGGTTCAAAACCTCGTAACTGTTCTAAAGTTTCAACTACAGACTTCCCTAAATTCAGACGTTGGAACCACCCACGCACAGATGATGCTAATTTGTTATCTGTGAGTACCAAAGGCTGTCCTAACAAAGCCCAAGTGTTTTGCAGTTTGGTCAGACTACTGTGAGATTGGTCATAACTAGGGGGTATTGATACTGGTACTGGTACAAATCCTCCTAACACACAACCCCAAAATGCACTGATAAAATCTTGATTTGATTCTAACTGAAAGATTACTTTATCAGTAGGTTTCAAACCTAACTGCCTTAACCCTCCTAATAGTCTTTGAGCTTCTACCCACAACTCTCTATAGGTTTGAGTAATTACTTCTCCATCTGAGTTAATATATATCAGACTTGTATCCCCGTGCTCTTGAGCTGCTCGTTCTAATGCTTGTGCTAAAGTAGTTGGTGCATCTTTCGGCCACTTGATTGGTTCTCCTTCACTTATTGCTTGGTTTCCTGATGTTGATTGGGTTGGTAATTCTGTTGTTGGAGATGACTTTTCTACTACGGGAGTTGCACCATGATTCGGCAGTTTTATTTGTTCTGATGGCAGCAAGTCTGATATATGCAATGGTGGCAATTTTAGTGTTTTCTGTTGCACTACAACTGCTACTTGTTCTATTTCTGGCACTGCTTTGAGTTTTGCTTCCCATTGTTGCACTACGTTATCGTCAATTACTGGGAAACGCCCTAATGCTACTTCGTCTACTTTTCCTTTGTGGGTTAACGGTAAACGAGCCAGGGGAACATAAGCTCCTGGCATCATGTCTGGGGGTAACTGCTGTTGTATTTGGGAGTGTAATTGTTGGGGGTTCCAGACTCCGGCCATCACAACATAAGCTACCAGGAATGTTTGATGAGCTAGTACATAAGCTTGTTCTACTTGGGGGGCTGATAATAGGGCGGTTTCTATGTTTGCTAGTTCTATTCGCTTCCCTTTTCTCCATGTCTGCCGTTGTTTAGCTCCGATTATTTCCAAATAACCTTTGTTGTGATAACGACCTATGTCTGTTGTTGGGAATAGTCTTCCTAATTGGGGATGTTGGATAAATTCGAGTGATGTCTGTTGCTGTAGATAACCTCTGGCTAAACTGGCACCTCCAATATAGATTTCTCCTGGTACTCCTTTGGGGACTGGGTTTTGGTGTTGGTCTAGTAAATAAACTGATAACCGACCAGGGTTGCCTATGGGTACCTTTTCTCTCTTTGGTTTTTCTGACCAAGACCAGTGGGTGATTTCTCCTGCTGCTTCTGGGAGACTGTAGAAGTTGTGTAATGACACTGGGTACCTTTGGAGAAATTTGTTGGCTATTTCTGTTGATAGGGTTTCTCCACTGCAAAGAAGCGATCGCCAACTTTTCACAGATGTTACCGAGTTAGTTGTGTTTAACCACGAGGGGAGTTCTGATGGATACAGGTGAACTATGGTGACTTTGTGCTGCCCGATTAATTTCTGTAATTCTTTTGGCTCGTCATTGGCAGCTATAACTACACTACCACCACTGATTAGAGGTAAACCTATTTCTATAATCGCTACATCTTGAATCAGAGAATTTTTATGCAGCAGAATGTCTTGATTAGTTATTCTCAGGATTTTTTGTAGCCATTGTAAACGTTGAGCTACGCTGTGATGTTCTACTAAGGTTTGATTCAGAATGTAGGCTCTTGTGGTGGCTGTTGTTTCTGTGTTTGGGTTGTCTGTATTTTGTTTGGCTATTGATTCCCAGTCTGTGTCTAGACACAGGATTTGAGCTACCGTAGCGCGAGCATCTTGCTCGCTATAGGTGTACCATTTTGATTTGAGGTGGTTTTGGGTTAATATTACTGAAATTGACGGCAAATCCTGTGATTTGTCTGTGGGAGCTATTGCTACATAAGTTCCTCCGGCTTTTAGTATGGCTAATAAACCTACTACCATCTCTACTGAACGCTCTACACAGATACCCACTGGCGTTTCTGGAACTACTCCCAATTTTTGCAAGTAATGGGCTAGTTGATTGGCTTTGCTATTTAATTGGGAATAGGTCAGCTTTTGTTGTTCAAATACTAATGCTATTGCATCTGGTGTTTTCTCTACCTGCTCCTCAAATAACTGATGAATACATTTGTCATCTGGGTCATCTGTGTTGGTGTTTTTCCATTCCTGCAGTATTTTCTGTTTTTCTGCTGCTGTGATTAAGGGAAGTTTTGAGATTTTTTGTTGGGGGTTGGCTACTATTGCTTGTAGTAGGGTTTGAAAATGTGCCATCATCCTTGTGATGGTTGCTCTGTCAAATAGGTCTGTGTTGTAAATGAAATATCCTTCTAGGCCTGATAGTGCTTCCCACAGATGTACTTCTAAATCCATTCTGGCAGTGCTGATGCCTTCCTCTCTCTGAGTTACTTTTAATCCTGGTAAATTCCAAGAAGTTATGGGTATACTCACCAGGTTAAATACTACCTGTACTAGAGGGTTATAACTTAAGTTTCTTTCTGGCAGAAGTTCTTCTACTAACTTTTCAAATGGTAAATCCTGATGCTTGTAGGCTTCTTGGGTTCTCTGTTTGACTTGATCTAATAGTTCACTAAAGGTCAAATCATCTGCACACTGACAACGCAACACCAGGATATTAGCAAACATACCAATCAAGGGTTCGATTTCTACTCGGTTGCGGTTAGCAGTTGCTGAACCTACTACTAAGTCTGATTCTCCACTATAACGTGATAGTAAAACGAAGAATGCACTTAGTAAGGTGGTAAATAAGGTAGTACTTAAGTTCTGACTGACTTGGGTCAGTTTCTCTGTTAACTCTTGATTAAATTCAAATTTTTCTGCTCCTCCCTGGAAGCTTTGTACTTCTGGACGTGGGCGGTCTGTTGGTAGGGGGGATACAGGGGAAACTCCTGCTAGTTTTTCTCTCCAGTAACTCAGATGTTTTTCTAATACCTCTGCTGTGAGTTTCTGTCGTTGCCAGTGGGCGTAGTCGGCATATTGAATCGGTAGTTCTGATAATGGGGAGGGGTTTCCTTGACTGTAGGCTTCATACAATGTACATAGTTCCGATGCTAGTATGCCTATAGACCAACCGTCATATATTATGTGGTGCATGGTTAACATTAATATATGAGTTTCTGGCCTGAGTCGTACTAGGGTGACACGCAGCAGGGGGCCTTGGGCTAGGTCAAAGGGTTTTTCTGCTTCAGTGCTAGCTAGTTGTTTGAGTTGGGTTGTTTGTTCCGGTGATGATGGTAATTCTACTGTTGACAGATTGATGTTGGCAACGGTCGAAATTACTTGCATGGGTTTTCCGTCTACAGAGGGGAAACGGGTCCGTAGGTTTTCGTGTCGCCTGATTATTTCGTTCAGGCTTTTCTCTAATACTGTTACGTTGAGCTGACCTTCTAGTTGTAGACTCAACAGCATATTATATAATGGATAATCTGGCAAGAGCTGATGCCAGAACCACATCATTTGTTGACTGTAGGATAGTAACAAATCCTCCGAACGTGAAATAGGCTGAATCAATGATTGATTAGAGTCGTTTACTTGACTAGCCTGGTATAAAAAGTCCAGTATTTCTGTTTTACGCTCTGCTATCTCTTGACGCAGAGTCAATGTTAAAATCCCTGGGGAAGCATTACAGCGAAGTTGTCTTCCTTCAGCGGAAACTTTTACACCTATACTACGAAGATAAGATAAGAATTCAACTGTTTTAGCAAGTTTCAAAATACTACCTCCTCACTACCGAATTCTGAGTTTTGTAAATCTTTTTTAGCCCAACGAACGGTCTCAATATATTCTGCCAACTCGGCTACCTTTGGCAATTCAAACAATATACTTAAAGTCAGTTCGTTCCCAAAAGCATGACGGCAGCGAGACACAACTTGAGTTGCCATCAAAGAATGACCACCCAAATCAAAGAAGTTATCATGTATTCCCACCTTTTCTATACCCAACACTTCTGTCCAAATCTCGGCTAATATCTTCTGTGTCTCTGTCTGTGGAGCTACATACTCCGTTAACACACTACTGGCCACATCTGGTACAGGCAAAGCCTTACGGTCTACCTTACCGTTAGGAGTCAGTGGCAATTGGGACAACACCATCAACCCCGATGGCACCATATACTCTGGCAACCGCGACTGTAGATACTCTCTCAACTGCGGTATCAGTTCCTTTCTCAACTGGGAACTCAACGGATTATTCCCATAATTCTCCCAGTTACCTACTACTACCGATTTTTGAGTTAGCGGTGTTAACACTATCCCTTCTTTGGCTAACTCACTGCGCACAAATACCCCATCCATCAATTCCGGACCTCCCTGAGCAGACCAACACAACTCTAAGCTATACCCATTATCCGAACTCAGTTCATATAACCTTTCTGGGTCTATGCTATTGACTAGCTTCTCCTCTAACCTCTGCTTCAACTGCTGTACATTCTCCTTTTCTTTGGGCTGTGATAGCCACTCTACCAACTCTACATCATTAGCTACTCTGCCATTGACTAAACCACTAAAGCAAATTGATTCTGGTCCTTTGTCTCGCAGATAAGTTTCTATCTGTTGAACACTCAGAGCCCCTCCACTTTCTACAGTCGGTGTTATTACTTTTCCTGGTTGTGCCTCTATATGCAACAGTACGCTATAGCGATATTTATTCAGTTCATTGTGTTCTCTTCCCCTCTGTAAACGGATTTGTACATGAGTTATTTCTGGATGTTTTTCCTTGAGAGCTACAAATAACTCTGGTGACACTAACAACTCGGTCTCCTGCTCCATTTTTCTGTCTATCTTTGACTTGAGTTGTTTTCGTGACAGTGAGGGAGTGGCTTGATACAGTTGCACCGAACTGTGAAAGGCTTTCATTAATGGCCTACTCCGGATATCCCCTAAGAAAATCATCCCTCCTGGTTTGACTACCCTGATACTTTCTTCTATTACTTGCAACAGATACTCCACACTAGGGAAATACTGGACTATGGAACTCAGCAATACGGCATCGAAACTGTTATCAGCCACATCAGCCATGTCTTCAGCTCGTTTCTGTGCTAAGGATACATGACCATATTTGTCTGGTTCCTGTTCTATTTGTTGTTTGATGTATTCTAATGAGACATTGGAGATATCTGTTCCATAATAGTTTTTTGTCTGGGGTGCGATTTGAAACAGGAGCATTCCTGTGCCACAACCTATTTCCCACACACTCTCTGGTTTCTGGGCTAATACTTGAGTTACTATATCTCCTGCCCAGATGCGCATTTGTTGTTCGGGGATCAGTTGGTTATCATAGTTGCTAATCCATCCTCTTATATTAAAGAGTGGGTCATTTACTTCACTTAGCCGATCGTCGTAGGTTTGATTGAATACATCTTCCCAATTATCTACTTGGGTTTTTGATAGTTCTCGGTTGCTGCTGCTTCTGCTTTGGGTTTCTGGTACTATGTATGCTACCAGGCGTTTGTCTCCTGGGTTGTCTTCTCTTGCTAATACTACCGTTTCTTTAACGATGGAATTTTGATTTAGAACTGCTTCTATTTCTCCTGTCTCTATTCGATATCCCCGGATTTTTACTTGGTGGTCTATGCGGCCTAAAAACTCTATATTCCCATCTGGTAAATACCTCGCTAAATCTCCAGTCTTATATAGGCGAGCATTTTGTTGCTGACTAAACAAATGGGGAATGAATTTTTCTTGGGTGAGTTCGGGGCGATTCAGATAACCACGTGCTAAACCAGCCCCACTAATGTACAACTCTCCACCAACACCCACTGGCATTAGCTGGCAGTTTTTGTCTAGCACATAAGCTTGCATATTATCAATAGGGCGACCAATGACACTACTTGTACCTTCCTGAATATTTCTTGAGTTAATGGGGTAATGAGTGACATGGACAGTTGTTTCCGTAATCCCATACATATTCACTAACTGTGGTAAAGTCTCACCGTGCCTTTCAAACCAAGGTTCCAGGCTATGAAAGTCTAAAGCCTCTCCTCCAAATATCACCAGTCGCAGTGATATATTACTTGCATATTCCTGACTTTGCTCAAAATAAATCAGTTGTTTAAAGGCTGAAGGTGTTTGGTTGAGTATGGTGACTTGCTCCTGGCATAGTAACTTATAAAAAGCATCAGGAGAACGGCTGACCCAATACGGAACTACAACTAATCGTCCACCATACAGTAATGCTCCCCAGATTTCCCAAACTGAGAAATCAAAAGCAAAGGAGTGGAATAGAGTCCAGACGTCTTGAGAATTAAATGAGCACCAACTTTCTGTTGCTGAAAATAGATGAGTAACATTCTCATGTTGAATCATCACACCTTTCGGTTCCCCTGTAGAGCCAGATGTATAAATTACATAGGATAGGTGATAAGTCTGTACACCACTATCTGGATTAGTTGAACTTTTTTGAATAATCTCCGACCAAGCTCTATCCAAACAGATTATTTGTGCTTTATGTTCCTGTAATCCTTCTACTAATCCCTCTTGGGTCAAAAGCACTGGCACAGCAGCATCAGCGATCGTATACGCGATACGCTCTTGGGGATAACTGGGGTCGATTGGCACATAAGCTCCCCCTGCTTTGAGAATACCAAGAATGCCTATTACCATTTCTAACGAGCGTTCCAGACAAATACCTACTGGTACATCTGGTTCCACACCAAGGGTTTGTAGATAGTGAGCTAGTTGATTAGCTTTGCTATTTAATTCTCCATAGGTCAGCTTTTGCTCTTCAAATACTACTGCTATTGCATTTGGGTTGTTTTCGACCTGTTCCTCAAATAACTGATGGATACATTTGTCATTTGGGTAATCTGTTCTCGTATTGTTCCACTGTACTAGTATTTGGTCTAGCTCTGGCTCTGTCATTAATGGCAACTTGCTAATAGGTTGCTCGGTCGTCTCTACTGCTGCTTTTAGCAAGTTTTGGTAATGTGACAGCATACGACTAATTGTCTCCGCTGAGAACAAGTCTCGGTTATAGGCACAGAATCCTTTAATTTCTTCTCCTATTGGCCACAAATGTAACTCTAAGTCAAACCTCACTGTCATCTCAGCTCCTGCCCCTTCATACCAACCTACTTCTAAATTAGGTAAGCTAAAGGATGGTTTTAAAATTTCCGACTGCTGAACAGCAAACGACACTTGAAACAAGGGGTTTTGTGATAGAGACCTTTGAGGTTGCAACTCTTCGACCAATTTCTCAAAGGGTATGTCTTGGTGACTATAAGCTTCTAGAGCTGTCTGTTTAACCCGGTTTAATACTTCTGTGAAACTTGGGAACCCTCCCAGGTCTGTGTACATGACTAGGGAGTTGACAAAGAAACCTATCAATCCTTCTATTTCACTGCGGTTGCGGTTGGCTATCGGTGTTCCTACTGCTATACTTTCTTGACCACTGTAACGAGACATTAAGACTTTAAAGGCTGCTAACAGGGTCATAAATAGGGTGCTTCCCTGCTTTTGGGTGAGTTGTTTAACTTTTGATGTTACTGTTGCTGGTATGTTTATGGGTATACCTGCTCCATTAAAAGTTTCTACTGCGGGTCGGGGATGGTCTGTGGGTAGTTGTAGTTGAGGTAGGTCTTGCAGCTTTTGCTTCCAATAGTTGAGTTGGGTTTCGAGGGTTTCACCTTGTAAGTAATTCTTTTGCCAAACTGCAAAGTCGGCATATTGTATGGGTAGCTCTGGTAATGGGGATGGTTGGTCTTCCAGTGCGGCAGTGTAAATAGCCGAGAGTTCTTTGGGTAATACTGTCAGTGACCAGCCATCGGAAGCTATGTGATGTAATGTAATTTGCAGTATGTGTTCTGTTTTTCCTAGTTGAAACAACTGAGCTCGTATGGGGGGGTCTACTTCCAGATTGAATGAAAGTTCGTTTTCTTGTTGGAGTAGTTGTTGGAGTTTGGTGGTAGCTTCTGATGGTGTTAACTCACTCAGGTCAATTATGGGTAGTTTTAATTCAAAGAGGGGTTCAATTATTTGTACTGGTGTGCCATCTATTTCACTGAAAGTGGTTCTCAGGGTTTCATGGCGAGCGATGATTTGGTTGATACTTTTTTCTAGGACTACATAGTCTAGTTTTCCTACTAGATGTAGGGTTAATGGCATATTGTAGGCGTTGCTACTCAAGGCCATTTTTTCTATAAACCATAGCCTTTGTTGAGCAAAGGATAACGGTGGGGGGTTTTCATTTTCCTCTCTTGGTTGAATGGCTACAGTCTCTACAGGTTGGCTTTGAGCTAAATATATCTCTATTTCCTTAGCCAGACTGGCCACATCTGAATTCTCAAATAGCTTTATGAGGGGTAACTCTATATTGAGGAGTTGTCGCACCCGAGACACAACCTGAGTAACCATCAAAGAATGGCCACCCAAATCAAAGAAGTTATCATGTATTCCCACCTGTTCTATACCCAACACTTCTTTCCAAATCTCTGCTAATGCTTTCTGTGTCTCCGTTTCAGGAGCCACATACTCCGTTGACGCACTAATAGCTAAATCTGGTGCTGGTAAAGCCTTACGGTCTACTTTTCCATTCGGTGTCAGTGGCAGTTGCGACAACACCATCAACCCTGATGGCACCATATACTCTGGCAACCGCTCTTTCAGATACTGTTTCAATTTATTTATTTGTTCTGTCTCTGATATTTCAGGGACTGAAGTTTCGGTTTCTAGCACTAGGTAGGCCACTATACGTTTATTACCTAGGTTGTCTTCAGTGGCTAATACTACTGTTTCTTTAACTATGGGATTTTGAGTTAGGGTAGCTTCTATTTCTCCTGTTTCAATGCGATATCCTCGCACTTTTACCTGATGGTCTATCCGCCCGATAAATTCTATGTTGCCATCAGCTAGATAACGACATAAGTCTCCTGTTTTGTATAATTTGGCTATTTTTGAGTCGTCAAAGGGATGAGGAATAAATTTGGAGGCTGTGAGTTCGGGGCGGTTGTGGTACCCTATTGCTAAACCATCTCCTCCTATATGAAGTTCTCCTGCTACTCCTATGGGGACTGGTTGTAATTGGGAGTCGAGGATATATATTTGGGTGTTAGATATTGGCTTACCTATGGGCATATTTGTTGCTCCTTCTGCTACTTTAGTCACCTTGTACCATGAAGAGAATGTAGTGTTTTCTGTCGGTCCATAGACATGAAGCAATCTTTCTGGTGCCCCTTTTTCAAGTACCTGTTTCACTGATTTCGGGTCTACTGCCTCTCCTCCAAATAACAAATGTTTCAAGGTACTGAATGCTTCTGGTACTGAGTAGGCTAACTGATTAAATAAAGCTGTTGTCAAAAACAGTGTAGTAATTTTTTCTTGTTTGATATAGTTGACAAACTCTTGAGGAGAAAGGAGTACAGATTTGGTAATTACTACTGCCACTGCTCCGTGTAATAAAGCTCCCCAAATTTCAAATGTGGCTGCATCAAAAGAGGTATTGGAAACTTGAGCTACCCGGTCTGTTGGCTCCAGTTGCACATAGTTGGTGTTGCTAAAAAGCCGAACTACTCCTTGATGAGGAATAGTTACTCCTTTTGGTTGACCCGTTGAACCTGAAGTATAGATAACGTAAGCTAACTGATTAGCTGTTACCTGATTTTCGGGCATTTGCTGACTCTGTTGATTAATAATTTCGGAATCTGTATCCAAACAAATCACAGTTCCTATAGTTTCCGATAGATGATGCTGCCATTTTTCTTGAGTCAAGATGATGGATAGTTGTGCATCTTCTACCATGTAATTGAGACGGGAAGTTGGATAATTCGGGTCTAATGGCACATAAGCTCCTCCGGCTTTGAGTATGGCTAATAAACCTACTACCATCTCTACTGAACGCTCTACACATATTCCCACTAGGGTTTCTGGAACTACTCCCAATTTTTGCAAATAATGGGCTAGTTGATTGGCTTTGCTATTTAATTGGGAGTAGGTCAGCTTTTGTTGTTCAAATACTACTGCTATGGCATCTGGTGTTTTCTCTACCTGCTCTTCAAATAACTGATGGATACATTTGTCTTTGGGGTAATCTGTTTTCGTGTTGTTCCACTCCACCAGTATTTGGTCTAGCTCTGGCTGTGTCATTAATGGCAACTGGCTAATAGGTCGCTCGGGAGTCTCTACTGCTGCTGATAGTAAGTTTTCATAATGTGACACCATGCGACTAATTGTTTCGGCTTCAAACAAGTCTGTGTTATAGGCACAGAATCCTTTGATTTCTTCTCCTACTGGCCACAGATGTAATTCTATATCAAACCTCACTTCTTCCATCCATCGCTCCCAATCTAACTCTATCTCTAAGTTAGGCAGGCTGAAGGATGGTTTGAAGATTTCCGACTGCTGAACGGCAAACATCACCTGAAATAAGGGGTTTTGCGATAGAGCCCGTTCTGGTTGCAAATCTTCTACCAACTTCTCAAAGGGTATGTCTTGGTGACCATAAGCTTCTAGGACTGTTTGTTTGACTCTGTTTAATACTTCTGTGAAGCTTGGTTCCCCTCCCAGGTCTGTGTACATGACTAGGGAGTTGACAAAGAAACCTATCAACCCTTCTATTTCACTGCGGTTGCGGTTAGCTATCGGTGTTCCTACTGCTACACTTTCTTGACCACTGTAACGAGACAGCAATACTTTGAATACTGCTAACAGGGTCATAAATAGGGTCGTTCCCTGCTTTTGGGTGAGTTGTTTAACTTTTGATGTTAGTGCTGCTGGTATGTTGATCGGTATACCTGCTCCATTAAAAGTTTGAACTGCAGGTCGGGGATGGTCTGTGGGTAGTTGTAGTTGGGGTAGGTCTTGCAGCTTTTGCTTCCAGTAGTTGAGTTGGGTTTCTAGGATTTCACCTTGCAAGTAGTTCCTTTGCCACACTGCAAAGTCGGCATATTGTATTGGTAGCTCTGGTAATGGGGATGGTTGTTCTTCCAGTGTGGCAGTGTAAATGGCTGAAAGTTCTTTGGGTAATACTGTGACTGACCAACCATCGCCTGCTATGTGATGTAATGTGATTTGCAGTATGTGTTTTGTTGTTCCTAGTTTAAACAACTGAGCCCGTATGGGGGGGTCTACTTCCAGATTGAATGAAAGTTCATTTTCTTGTTGCAGTAGTTGTTGTAGTTTGGTGGTTTGCTCAGATGATGTTAACCCACTGAGGTCTTGTATGGGTAGTTCTAGTTCAAAGGGGGGTTGAATTATTTGTACTGGTGTGCCGTTAATTTCACTGAAGGTGGTTCTGAGGGTTTCATGGCGAGCAATGATTTGCTTAAGAGTTGTTTGTAGGGCTACATAATCCAGTTTACCTACTAGATGTAGGGTTAATGGAATATTGTAGGCATTGCTACTCAAAGCCATTTTTTCTATAAACCATAGCCTTTGTTGTGCATAGGATAACGGGATTACCTGTTCCCTAGAAATTGGTTGAATGGAACTAGCTACAGATTGCTGAATTGTCTGTGCTTCCCTAAGCAAATCTAGGAGTTCTCCTTTGCGCTCAACTATATCCTTTTTAAGTTCTGGAGTTATTACTCCCTTCGGAGAACGATAGCGGAGTTGCTCTCCATCTATCCAAAATGTCACACCCAGATTTTGCAGGTAAGACACGAAATCCATTGTTTTCATAATACTTCCTCCTCATAGTCTATTTCTGTTTGATATTTTAATGTATTTTCTCCTTGGGCTAGTTGACTCAGCACTTCCAAGCTTTTGGCCATGTCAGCAATAGTTGGTGACTCAAATAAACGCTTTAAAGTTAGTTCAATTCCCAAAATATTTCGCACACGCGATACAACTTGAGTTGCCTTCAAAGAATGCCCACCCAAATCAAAAAAGAAGTTATCATGTATTCCCACCTTTTCTATTCCTAACAATTCTTGCCAAATCTCTGCTAATGCCTTCTGTGTCTCCGTTTGTGGAGCTACATACTCCGTTGACACATTACTAGACACATCTGGTACAGGCAAAGCCTTACGGTCTACCTTACCGTTAGGAGTCAGAGGCAGTTGCGACAACACCATCAACCCTGATGGCACCATATATTCTGGCAACCGCGACTGTAGATACTCTCTCAACTCCGGTACCAGTTGCTTTCCTACCTCGGAATTCAAGGGATTATTCCCATAATGATGCCAGTTACTTGCTACCACCGATTTTTGAGTTAGGGGTGTTAACACTATCCCTTCTTGGGCTAACTCTCTGCGCACAAATACCCCATCCATCAATTCTCCTCTTCCCTGAGCAGACCAACACAACTCTAAGCTATACCCTAAATCCGAACTCAGTTCATATAACCTCTCTGGGTCGATGCCATTGACTAGCTTTGACTCTAACGTCTGCCTCAACTGCTGCACATTCTGTTTTGATTCTGGCTGTGATAACAACTCCACTAAACCTACGTCATTAGCCACTCTGCCATTGACTAAACCACTAAAGCAAATTGATTCTGGCTCATGGTCTCGCAGATAAGTTTCTATCTCTTGAGCACTCATATCCGCTCCACTTTCTACAGTCGGTGCTATTATTGATGCTGCTTGGGCTTCTATATGCAACAGTACGCTATAGCGATATTTATTCATTTCGTTTTGCTCCCTTCCCCTCTCTAAACGTATTTGTACATGAGTTATTTCTGGGTGTTTTTCTTTGAGAGCTACAAACAACTCTGGTGATACTAGCAATTCTTGCTCCTGCTCCATTTGTTTGTTTATCTTTAGCTTGAGTTGTTCTACTGACAATGATGGAGTTGCTTGATACAGTTGCACCGAACTGTGAAAGGCTTTCATTAATGGTAAACTCTGGATATCCCCTAATAAAATTATCCCTCCTGGTTTGACTATCCGAATTGCCTCAGATATTACTTGTAACAAATACTCTACATTCAGAAAATATTGAATCACCGAGTTTATAATCACCATATCGAAGCTTTGAGATGCTATGTCACCTATATCATCTGCTCTTTTCTGTGCTAAATTGACATGAGCATATTTCTCTGATTCCTGGAGTATTTGTTGTTGGATATACTCTAGTGAAATACTAGATATATCGATGCCATAATAAGCTTGTGTGTGGGGTGCGATTTGAAAGAGTAGCAACCCGGTTCCACAACCTATTTCAAATACTTTTTTCGGTTTATGTGCTAATACTTGAGCTACAATATCCCCTGCCCAAATTCGCATTTGACTTTCTGGTAAGGATTGGTTGTCGTAACTGCTGCGCCAACCTGAGATGTTGAATAATGGGTCAGTTACTTCACTCTTCTGTTCTTCAATTTGTTGGTTAAATAGGTTTTGCCAACTGTTGATGAGAGGATCTAATAGTTGTAACTTAGAAGTGCTAACTGTTTCAGTTTCTGCAAATAACCTTTGATAAAAAGGAGTTTGCTTAAACTGTTGTTTCCAGTGATAAGAAATATGTTCAAAATCAATATCTTCTCCTTGTTGCCTGATAATACGTCCTTGGATAGCATAATCTGGATTCAAATTATTCTCGCAAAGCTTTCGGCTACAAACAGCTTCAATCACATCTCCTTCACTCACATCAATACCAGGCTCAAACACTGGAAAATAAACTGGTAACCAAGAATGCTCATGTTCGATAATATCTATACACTCACCCTCAATAGTATGCAAATTTAACCAGACCAGAAAACCATCTAATCTGCCGGATTTTTCTATCCTTAACTGAATTTGATGAGTCAAATCTGTATCTAAAAATTTCTTAAAATCTAAATCCTCAAATATTTCTCGATTGGAAAGTAAATTTGCTTGAGGAAATCCTTTAATACAAACCCGTAAATCAAAAGGATACCCAACCTGTTCAAATATTTTCTGGGTATAATAACCAGAAACCTTGGTAAACTTTGGTTGATTAATTAACGGTTCTGGAATAGTTACTGCTGCAATTTTAGTCACACTTCTTTCGGGAATCATCGCACAGTCTGGCTTCAAAAACCTTCTGGCATTATTAATAATTACTGCTGCTCCTTCAGAACCACCTATTGCTCCCACAATTTCCGAAACACATACATCTGCTAACTCGGGTAGGTTAACCGTCATCGCATCTCCATGTATGATTTCAATCTGTGCCGATAATCCCAACTTATCCACGCAAGCTTTAGCTAACTGAGTGGTTTCTCGATCTCTCTCAATAGCATAGATTTTCTTAGCTCCTGCTTTGGCACAAAATCTCGCCAAAATAGCATCCTTACCTGTACCAATTTCTACTACTACTCGATCTTTAACAAGTTGATTAATTGCCACTTGATAACTTTGGTTTCGACGATGGTCATTAGTCATCGCATAGTACAATAACTCATCATAAACATAGTATTCTGCTATTGATGGCCACAGTTCTATGCCTTTGATATTCTGGATATTTTGTTCCAATTCTGGTTCGGGAACAAAATATGCTACCAACCGCTTGTTCCCTGGAGTATCTTCCCTGTCGATTACTACAGCTTGTTGGACTTGGGGATGCCTCCTGAGAACTGATTCAATTTCTCCAGGTTCAATTCGGAAACCTCGTATCTTCACCTGATTATCTATGCGACCAATAAACTCAATATTGCCATCCGGTAAGTAACGAGCTAAATCTCCTGTTTTGTACAGCCTCTCCTCGGTTAAATTCCTCAAAGGATGGGAAATAAATTTTTCCTGTGTTAATTGAGGTTGGTTAAGATACCCACGAGCTAAACCAACACCACCGATATAAATTTCACCAGGTACTCCTATGGGAATTGGTTGTAAATTTATGTCTAGGATGTAGATTTGAGTATTGCCGATCGCCCTACCTATGGATGGCACAGAAGACTCTGGCGAGCATTCGGCCATGGTTGCACATACTGTTGATTCTGTTGGTCCGTAGGCGTTGACAAATTGTCGCCCCACAGACCACTGAGATATTAGCTCTGGTGGGCAAGCTTCTCCTGCTACCACTATGGTCTTTAAATCAGGTAATTCCTCTTTGGGCATCACTGCCAGAGCTGAGGGGGGTATGGTGATATGGGTGATTTTGTTGTTCCGCAACCACTGACTCATACCCACTCCAGGCATTAAGGTATTTCGGCTGCCCAGATACAAACTGGCTCCTGAACCTAAAGCCATGACTATTTCCGAGATGGAGGCATCGAAACTTAATGATGCGAATTGAAGCACTCTACTGTTTGAGTTGACTTGGAATGCTTGAATTTGAACTGTAGCCAGATTACACAGTCCCTTGTGTTCTACCAATACTCCTTTCGGTTTACCTGTGGAACCTGATGTATAAATTACATAAGCTAAATTTTGGGGGCTGACTTCACTCTCTACTTTTTCTGGTGTTTCAGTTGCTATTTTTTCCCAATCTTTATCTAGAAATACTACTTGGGCTTGATGTTGGGGGGGTTGAGCTAATATTGGTTCTTGAGTTAGTAACACTGACACTTGGGAGTCAGCGAACATATACTCTAGGCGTTCTTGGGGATAGGCTGGGTCTAATGGCACATAAGCTCCTCCGGCTTTGAGTATGGCTAATAAACCTACTACCATCTCTACTGAACGCTCTACACATATTCCCACTAGGGTTTCTGGAACTACTCCCAATTTTTGCAAGTAATGTGCTAGTTGATTAGCTTTGCTATTTAATTGGGAATAGGTCAGCTTTTGTTGTTCAAATACTACTGCTATTGCATCTGGTGTTTTCTCTACCTGTTCCTCAAATAACTGATGGATACATTTATCATTTGGGTAATCTGTTTTCCTATTATTCCATTCTACCAATATCTGTTCTCGCTCTACCTCTGTCATTAATGGTAGTGCTGTTACGCTCTGTTGCGGACCATTCACTATCCCTTCTAACAAGTTCTGGAAATGACCAGCCATTCGGGCAATAGTTTGCTCATCAAATAAGTCAGCATTGTATTTTAAGAACCCAACCAGAGATGAGTCATATTCAAGCATTTCCAGGAATAAATCATATTGACTTTCATACTGTTCGAGTACAAAAGGTTCTACTTCAAGTCCTCCCCAATTCATCAAGGTTTTTTTGCTGCTAAACAACACCTTTTGCAGATCTTGAGATTCCTGGAATTTTTTTAGTACAAAGCAAGCCTGAAAAAGAGGAGCACGACTGGAGTCACGTTCTAGCTGTAACTTATCTACCAATAAAGCAAAGGGATAATCTTGATGAGCTAGTGCTCCCAGGACTGTCTGGCGTACTTGAGAAAGGAAATCTCTAAAAGAGAGATTCCCTGACAAATCTGCTCTCATCACTACTGAGTCCACAAAGTAACCAACAAGAGAAGCAAACTCCGCTTTAGATCTGCCAGAAGTAGGAGAACCTACTAAAATATCCTCTTGACCTGTGTAACGATACAGAAGCACTTGAAAAGCAGCCAACAGAGTCATATAAAGAGTTGCACCCTCTGTTTGAGCTAGTTCCTTCAGTTGTTCAGTCAACTTTTCTGATAACTTGAAGGGATAGCTGCCACCATTATCAGTCTGTATAGGGGGTCGTGGTTTGTCTGTGGGCAAATTCAAGACCGGTAATTCCCCGCCCAATCTTTGTTGCCAATAGTTCCATAGTTGTTCTCCTTCTTGTCCTTCTACTAACTCCTTTTGCCAACTAACATAATCTTGATAAGAATACTGTAGTGGTGGTAGGGATGCCTCAATTCCATTTAGTTGAGCTTGGTAAAGTTGTGGTAGCTCTTTGGCAATTAAGTTCCATGACCAACCATCTAAAGCAATGTGATGTATTGTCAGTAACATAATATGGTCTTGCTCGGAACAAGTGAACCACCTAACTCGCATCACTGGTTCTGTTTCTAGGTTAAAAGGATGTCTGTGAGCTTCAACTACCTTTTTGTTTAACTCCTCTTCACTCCAACTAGAAGCATCTATCTGTAAGAAGTCTAACTCTTGATGTTGATGTAGTTGTTGGATTGGTTGTTGGCCTAACTTCAGGAATGTACTCCGTAGTAGCGGATGTCTTTCCCTTAGAGTTTGAAAAACCTGTTGCCAAATAGTTAGATCTACCTTGGAGTATATCCGAACCGAAAATGACACATTATAATTATGACCCTGAGGTGATAGCTGCCACAAAAACCAGAGATATTTTTGACCATAAGAGAGGGGATGGACTTGGGATATATCTGGATTTTCCCTTAGTAACTTTAATATTTCTGATTTATACTGCTCTAATTCTGCCATAACATCAGTGGTCAGTACTTCTTGGGAACCTTCAGTTCTTAACTTTCCTCCATCATTCCATAATTTAACACCTTTTTGATCAAGGTATTGTAAAAAAATAATTAAGTTCATAGTTGTACCTTTATCCAGTTATTTCATTTACTGTTATCTGTGCGATCGCTTTTATTTAGTTATTAATTTAGTTGATTTTATATAGCAGCAATGGTGATTACTTACATAGTTTTTTTGTAGTGGTACACAAGTATTGATTTTAGCTCCCGAAACCTCCATTATGCCGTAGCAAAATCACTAGATCTTGATCACTACCTTTTATTTAAAGGTTTGTGTATATCGATTAGGTAATTTTTCATGGCTAATACTCGAGCTGCTTTATTTTGGATATGAGCAGTTAATATCTTTGGCTCTCCTAGCTTGATTGAAAACCCAGTGACATCATAGGCTACACTATCATCTAATTCAGATTGTCTAATATTATCTTTATAATCTCTTTATCATCTATTTTTATAATCATTTACAGTAATACCAACAAAAACTCCTGTAGACTCACCTTGTAAGCGTTGTGGAATGTGCCCGTCATTTTCCATGGCTTCCCAACTTCTCAACGGGAACAGATCAAATTTGCAGAACAAATGAACTAGTTTACAAAACCACAAAAGTCATGTTAATCAAGTAAAGTTACCTAAAAATTTTTAATAATTAATTCTCAAATAACACCTGAAAAGAAAAAAGAACTTGACTAGTATCTGCAAGCAATTGCTAATCTTATTTATGAATATTATGACCCTTAAAAAAATGAAAATATGGCAGGGTAAATCCCTCTTATTTGGTATAAATGGTAACAGACACAAAAATGATTAACTCAATTTTGTGTAAACTTTGAATAAATCCCATCGTAAAGCAGTTTTTTTGGTCAAAGTCAACAAATTTTTCGCTGACTTTAAACAAATATGAAAGATTTTGGTAAACTTTTATGGGTGAATTCCAGACTTCTGGGTAATTGCTAAAGGAGAAAACTACTAATGTCAGAGCACATCTCGTTTGATGAACTGTTAGGCAAAATGAGCGAAGCCTATGAAGATGCCCAGAGCAAAGTTGAGCAATGTAATGTTTTAGTCATTGGGAAAACTGGTGTAGGTAAAAGTACTTTAGTAAATACAATTTTTCGCTCTCGTCTGGCAGAAACAGGAGTGGGCTATCCTGTTACTCAAACCATTCGTCGTTATACGAAAACAGGTTGCCCGATTACAGTGTACGATACGCCAGGGCTAGAACTTAAAGCCCAACAGATTGAACGAGTAAAGGGAGATATCTCGAAACTAATTGATGATCAAAGGAAACTAGAGGCAAAAGAACACATTCATGTGGTGTGGTATTGCCTTAATCATGAAACAGCTCGATTGGATCCGATTGAGGAAGAATGGCTAAAGAGCCTCCAACAAAAAGATGTACCAGTTATCTTAGTGCTGACTCAAACCTTAACGAAAAAACGTAGTGAGTTTATTGCTTTCCTAGAGGGTAAGAATCTACCGGTTAGTCAGATTATTCCAGTGCTAGCACAATCAAAACCAATCGATGATGATTATACGGTGACAGCTCATGGTTTAGAGCGTTTAGTAGAAGTGACGGCAAATTTACTGCCAGAAGCCCAGCGCAAAGCATTTCTGAGAGAACAGATTAGAAATATTGAACTAAAAGCAGGTGAAGCGTTTAAATATGTTACGGGTTATGTTACTGGTTCAGCATTGGTTGGTGCCTCACCAATTCCGTTTTCTGATGCGCCAATCTTGGTAACGATGCAAACGGTAATGATTGCTAATATCACCAGCATTTTTGGATTAACGGTTGAAAGAGCTTTTCTGGGAATGGTGATATCTGCTCTTGGGGGTACAGGAGGAATGACTGCAGTTGGTAAAGTAATTGTCGCCAATTTACTCAAAATGATTCGGGTGCGGCTCTTATAGAAAGACGATAGAATGGGGAAGAGTTTTTTAACCCAAGCTGTCCTGTAGCAGTGTTTTGAGAGAAAAAACCGAAGGACTCGACAGGCGCAACCGCAGCAGTATGAGCCAGG
>NZ_JAAHHM010000083.1:0-32418 GCF_010692445.1 Moorena sp. SIO3E8
CCACCACTACACACTCCCCCATCTCCCCATCTCCCCATCTCCCCATCTCCCCATCTCCCCATCTCCCCATCTCCCCATCTCCCCATCTCCCCATCTCCCCATCTCCCCACCCTCCCCACACCCCACACCCTAAATTCTCTACCTCGTTTCACCAATAACCGTAAAAGCCGCCCAAGCTTTCGGGTCTGGATTACCATCTCCATCATTGAGCATCGATAACATCGCCTGTCGCATGGCTTTGGCTTTATCGAATTTGTGAGTGTAAATATTCGTATAAAACTCCCTCATCAACTTGGCCGTATCATCATCAGGCACTTGCCATAAGGACACCACCAATGTGGGTACACCGGCGGCAATCAAAGAACGGGATAAACCAACTACCCCTTCCCCTTTAATCTCACCTCTACCAGTATCACAAGCACTCAGAACCACTAACTTTGCTTTCAATAAGGATTTTTCCGATTCCGTGTAACGATTCAAAATTTCACGACTGGTGAGAAAGCCATCATGGTCTGGTTTCTCAGGAGCTAATGCGATCGCACCTCGATAATAAATACCATCGACTAAACCATGGGTGGCTAAATGAATCAGCGAAGCATTGGCCATTTTTTCTACAATGGTTGGTTCTGTTGCTTCTGATCCATTTAGAGCAGTGGTATTCAGCAATTGAGCAATTCTTAAGGCTTCTGTTTCTGCACCCGGTAGAGGCTTTAACGGTTTTTGTTCCTCTCCTATAATGCTGGGCATGGTGGGATTTCCCACAATCAATGGTGTTCCGGTGCTGTCTTTGACTCGATGCCAATTTTTACGGGTGAACCACAGGGATTGGATCGAAGGAGCAGTGAGAATGGTATGGTTTTCGATCAGAAACTTGTGGTTATCATCTAGCAGAGCAGCAAAGGGAACCAGAAATAGTTCTTGATGGGGAATAAAAATAATACGGTCTGATGGGTTTATTGGTAATACGTCAACAATGGGAGTAATCAGGAGTTGGTAGAGTTGTTGTAGGGGATTACTATTGTTAGGGTTTGGTGGTGAAGCAGGATTCTGATTACCTCGACCTCTGACACCAATCTGCTCACGACTGACTTTTACTAGTTTGGCCAGAGAAGTATCTTGGGGTAACTTATTACGACGGAAAGTAATCTCCCCAGTGGGAGCAATTACCCAAATATAAATCTGGTCATAAACAATGGAATATTCCACCAAAGTGGCTTGTTGTTGTTGAGCAATCTCTTGAATGTCTTTCAGAGTAAGAGTTTTGTTTTTTTGAGGAGTTTCAGATAACTGTGCCGCTAATAAATCAATCAGAGCACGGTTGCGACCCCGTTCGGAAATCTCTAAGGCTTGTTTGGCTTTTCCTTGAGCAATCAATACCTGTTGTAAAAGACGATAGCTACGAGCTTGTTCTTCAAAAATAGAAATCTTCCAATCATCTTTGTTACGGAGGAGATGGCGGATATCTTCCAGAATTTTAATGGCATCATACAGGTGAATCTCGGCTGGTTCTAGTTGATTTATTTTTAATAAGTTAACACCGAGATTAGTCAGGGAGCAAGCTTCACCCAAGCGGTCTCCGATTTCCCTAGCAATAGCTAAAGATTGTTGGTGGTAATCAATGGCTTTTTTATAGTCTCCTATACTCAAGTATGCATTACCCAGATTAGTCAGGGAGTTAGCTTCACCCTCACGGTCTGAGATTTCCCTATAAATAGCTAAGGAGTTTTGGAGGTAATCAATCGCTTTTTTGTACTCTCCCAAATTAACGTATGCAAGACCGAGATTAGTCAGGGAGCAAGCTTCACCCTGGCGGTCTGAGATTTCCCTAGCAATATCTAAGGATTGTTGGTGGTAATCAATGGCTTTTTTATAGTTTCCCAGATGATCGTATGCAGCACCCATACCAATCAGGGAGCCAGCTTCACCTTTACGGTCTGAGATTTCCCTATCAATAGCTAAGGAGTTTTGGAGGTAATCAATCGCTTTTTTGTACTCTCCCAGATAATTGTATGCAACACCCAGATTATACAGGGATTTAGCTTCACCCTTAAGGTCTGAGATTTCCCTATCAATAGCTAAGGAGTTTTGGAGGTAATCAATCGCTTTTTTATAGTCTCCGAGAGTACGGTATGCACTACCCAGATTATTCAGGGAGTTAGCTTCACCTTCGCGGTGTCCGATTTCCCTAGCAATAGCTAAAGATTGTTGGAGGTAATCAATGGCTTTTTTATAGTCTCCGAGAGTACGGTATGCACTACCCATACCAATCAGGGATTTAGCTTCACCTTTACGGTCTGAGATTTCCCTAGCAATAGCTAAGGAGTTTTGGAAGTAATCAATGGCTTTTTTGTAGTTTCCCAGATGATAGTATACAATACCCAAATCATTCAGAGAGTAAGCTTCACCCTGGCGGTTTCCGATTTCCCTATTAATAGCTAAGGAGTTTTGGAGGTCATAAATTTTTGTTTTGTATTCTCCCAGATCAGAGTATGCAAGACCCAGATTATTCAGGAAAGTAACTTCACTTTCGCTGTAAAAGATTTCCCTATCATCCCTATCAATAGCTAGGTATTTTTGCAAGTAATCAATGGCTTTTCTGTACTCTCCCAGATTACCGTATGCAAGACCTAGACCAATCAGCAAGGCAGCTTCACCCCCACGGTCTCCGATTTGTTTATAAATCACCAATGCTTGCTGCCAAGACTCTAATGCTTCTGGGAACTCACCGCGACCAACGTGACTAAGTCCTTGCTGAAATAGTTTGTCCGCCTCGGCTTGCTTACTGTCTACTTCAACTATGGCATCACTAGGGGTTATAGTTCCTTCTTGCTCTGGACTAACCGGGTTTTGTTCCTGAGCCAGTGCTGGTAAGGTGAGGAATCTAGCTACCACAGGAAGTACCCCAGGGGTGAGGCAGATAGTGAGAAGTCCCAACCATAAGAGCTGCTTAAGTTTCATATCGGATATTGAATTATTCCCTACTTGGCCATATCTGAGAGATTTCTGAACCTATGCAATGATTCAGGGAGTCGGGAATCGGGAATCGGGAATCGGGAATCGGGAATCGGGAATCGGGAGTCGGGAGCAGGGAGAAAGCCCTTCACTTATATAGCACTACGCATTCAAGTTAGGACATTGATACAAGTTGAAAACCTTTTGTAGTCAACTTTTGCCTCTTGCCTCTTGCCTGTTGCCTTGCGCGTAGCGCTATACACTTCAAGCCCAGTTTTTTTGACAGAATGCATAGGTTCCGATAGTTACCAGATAGGTAAGAATGACATTTGGTTCTTTGTCCGGGGAGATTGCTATATATAGCATTTCCTAGTAAGCGTGAGATATATCTAAATTTTATTCCCGACTCCCGACTCCCGACTCCCGATTCCCGATTCCCGATTCCCGATTCCCTCATGAAGACCAGCTTAGCCAAATACTGGACACTCAATTATATTAATCGTTTGGGTCAACATCAAACTAAACCGATAGAAAAGGCTAAGGAATTTATCAGTGCCCAATCTCTTACTTTGTCTACAGATGAAGACACCATAGACCAAGCACTGATTAGCAGACTGTGGCAACTTTATCACAGCCAAGACGACGACCTTGAGCTGGCTGAGGTTTGTCTACGTTGTTTAGTTTCTCACCAAATCAAGGAAGTTTGTTATCAGTTAGTAGAGCAATTTGGTCAGCAGCATAACTTTACCATCAATGACCTACTGCCATTAGTCCTTGACCGTTATCCTGAGGGCGAGCAAGGGCATAAATTAGGGGGAGTTAATTCTATAACTAGCTATACGTTACAAACCTTTGACCCAAATAAAAGTAGCTTATTTTCCTGGACAAAAAGACTGGTTAAAACGAATAAGGATGTGAAACAATTTTTACTATACTATGGAATTGAGCAGGTAACGGATTGGTTATTACTGAAACAAACTACTCCTGGTAAACTACACCGTATTCTATCGGAGTTTCATCAGCTAACTGCACAGGAAATTAACCACTATCGTGAGTTATTAGAAAGTTATCAAACGGTTTATGTACGTCAACTGCAAGCAGAGCGTAATCAAATTAACCAACAACGACAACAACAAGGCTTAGGTAAACTCACCACTCCTTACCCAATTCCTAGGAAAGAACAATTACAGCTGATCACAACCTTGGGTTCATCCATAGGGAAACTATCTCCAGAAGCAGTACTTACTGATTTACAACGGTTAGCTCAGCTAATTCGAGACTATAAAAAGAATCGTGGCAGGAATGTTACCACTCAAGCTTTAGGAAAATTTGAGCATCAATTAGCAGCTGATGATACCAGTAACAATCAGGAGGAAGACGAGGTATTAGCTGCCTATGACCAATTACTACAGGATTGTTTAACTACTGCTATTCAAGACGTTATACAAAACCGCGTTGCTTATCTAAGTCGTCAACAAAAGCAGAGACATCAGCAATTTTTACAAGCACTAGATTTATTTCACTGTCAGCATGTTACTATGACCAAAATTGCTGCCACAATCGGCTTCACTGCTCAATATCAAGTCAGTCGCTTGCTAGACCTGAAAGCCTTTCGAGCTGATATTGCGAGACGCACTTCCGTAAGATTACATCACCAACTCGTGGAGTTAGGCCAAGCCTACGCTTCTGCACAAGAGGTTAAAGAATTAGAGCAACGAATTAGTCAGTTTTTGGAAGAAGAAATTAACCGGATTATGACTGCAGCTAGGAAGGAAACCTTTGTTAAAAACAAATACAAACTGTCTAGTAATTTTTCTAGGACTTTATGTGAAATATTAAAAAAGGGAGTGGGGAATCGGGAATCGGGAATCGGGAGTGGGGAATCGGGAATCGGGAATCGGGAGTAGGGAGTGTGGGGAGTGTGGGAATTTTATTGGAATTTTGGCGTTGCTTATTCCCTGTTCATAGATCCCCCCTAACCCCCCTTAACAAAGGGGGGAATTAGATTCAAAACGCCCCTTAAAAAAGGAAGGTAAAAATTAGATTCAAAAGTCCCCTTAAAAAACGAAGGGAGTAATTAGATTCAAAAGTCCCCCTTATTAAGGGGGATTTAGGGGGATCTCAATCATGGTCTACTCCCGACTCCCGACTCCCGACTCCCGATTCCCTATTCTCTGTTCATAGATCCCCCCTAACCCCCCTTAAAAAAGGGGGGAATTAGATTCAAAACGCCCCTTAAAAAAGGAAGGTAAAAATTAGATTCAAAAGTCCCCTTAAAAAACGAAGGGAGTAATTAGATTCAAAAGTCCCCCTTATTAAGGGGGATTTAGGGGGATCTCAATCATGGTCTACTCCCGACTCCCGACTCCCGACTCCCGATTCCCGACTCCCGACTCCCGACTCCCGATTCCCGATTCCCGATTCCCGATTCCCTGTTCCCTCAATATATTCTCAACTGAAAATGCTAAATACATCTACAGAAATGATTTCCTTTCCAGCATTAACGGAAACCCTAACGCTGGAATTAGAACAACAACAACAAGCCCTGGATATAGCCAACCAGATGGCAGATAAACCAGGAACATTAGCTATCTATCTCCAAGAGTTAGCCTTACTAGTCTTTGAAGATTGGCTGGAAAAACGAGAGCCAAGTTTACGGCTAGAACGGGCAGCTAATGGGTTAGGATACTCGGGATTATATCAAGCTATTTCCCAAGCTATTAATGCTGTGTGTAATCTACAGGTAGGAGATTTCAAGATTTGCCTTATTCCTAGCTTTGGATTTAGTGACCCCTTCGTAACTATGCCTGAAGGGATTGTTACTATTCCCCAATTCACTGCTCATTTTTATGTTGTGATTGCCATTGATGATGACTTAGGTATTGCTGGGATTAAAGGGGTAAATCGATACGACCAGTTAGTCAGAGATATTAGTAATCTAGTTGTTGGCTCTGATCATAATTACGAGCTCCCTTTATCTAGGTTTACTATGAGTGGAGACGACTTACTACTGGATTTACAATGTCTCTCTCCTGAGGAAATTCCTTTACCAGAAATACCACAGCCTGAGCCTAATTATGTTAGAGACGTAATCGAAATCCTGAATCAACGGGCGATTGATGTGGGACAATGGTTATATAATCAAATTGATGACCTAGCTCAAGAGTTATCTTGGCAGCTATTACCAGCACCTTCCCCAGCCTTGCGGTTTAGTCGTATCCCAGCCCAAGAATTAGCTGAGATTCTAACTATTATTGATATCGAAATTCCTGCTGCCGCTGTCCGTAGTTATCGAGAATTCCAACTAGCTGGAATTCCACTGCGCCTTTATGCTATAACTTGGCAATTACCCCAGTCTGAACCAGAGGGAGATTGGACTATAGTGCTAATCCTGGGAGCTAGCCCAGGTAATACTCCACCTTCGGGAATAAAATTACGTATTACTGATTATACTATGGTCTTGGATCAGCAGGAATTGAGCACTAATGAGGACTATTTATTTACTCAGTTTGTGGGGGCTAATCATGAAAAGTTTCTAGCTACAATTACCACTGCTGATGAAACAGCACAAACGTCGATGTTGTTTGAATTTAAAGGGAGTAGGGAGTAGGGAATCGGGAATCGGGAATCGGGAATCGGGAATCGGGAATCGGGATTTCATGTAGGGTGGGCAGTGCATCAGTTAGATTGATGTTTTTCTAAAGGGCATTGTTAGGCACTGCCCACCAGCAGATTAATCACTAGTGAGAGGTAAGTAAGATGAAAAGTGCATGTCGGTGGGCAGTGCATCAGACAGATTTTGAAGCTTGCAAAGGGCGTTGCTAGGCACTGCCCACCCTACGATTATAACTGACCGCTGACTACTATAAGTAACATGAAAAGTAAAATTTTTCACCTTAAAGTCATCAAAATTAAGTCAGGATGTAACTTTGAGTTATCTTGGGAAAATGGTAAGACTATTGCTGCCATAGTAGATTATCCTCAAGACCTTGATCAAGGTTACCAAGACTGGAAACATGCTTACATTAATTGTTACCGAGATTTGCGAGTTATTAAAATAAAAAAAAGTGGTAGTATTCCATCCTCGAAGAAGGATCATGCTGGATTTTTGCGAGAAGCAGAAGCTAGGTTTTTATCACTATTTGATCGGTGGTTACGGGATGGAGAGTTATATGAGATTCGTGAGGAAATTGCTAAGGCAGCTACAGATTCCTCTAGTAATCGTCGCTATTGGGTTGATATTATCCTCACCTGTAACTGTCCTGAATTAACTCGCTTACCTTGGGAAGCGTGGGAAATTAGTACTACGACTAGGACTAATCTATCCGGATTCGGAACTATCCGAATAGCTCGGGTTTCTAATACTATCCATGCTGGTATTAGTCATGATAAAATTATTCCTGGTATCCGTCGCCGAGCCAGAGTGTTGGCTATCTTAGGTGATGAAAAAGGATTAGACTTTGAAGAAGACCGCAAGGCGTTAGCTCACCTGTCTAAGCTGGCTGAAATCAAATTTATTGGTTGGCAACCAGAAAAAGACTCTAGTACTCTTAAGCAAGAAATCGTTAAGGAAATTACTAATCCTAGGGGTTGGGATATTTTATTTTTTGCTGGACATAGTAATGAAACTGCCTTTACTGGTGGGGAATTACATATTGCTCCTGATGCTTCTCTAGGAATTAATGAGATTAAACAATCCCTCCAACAAGGGATAGCTAATGGACTAAAGTTTGCTATTTTTAATTCTTGTGATGGTATCTCAATTGCGGAATCCCTAATTGCTTTAGGCTTACCTCAAGTGGCGGTGATGGCAGAACCTATTCACAATCAGGTTGCTCAAGTTTTTATTGTCCAGTTTCTCAACAGTTTGGCTGAGTATAAGGATGTTCATGAAGCCCTAAGGGATGCTTGTGCTTTTCTCAAAGACCAACAAAATCTTACCTATCCTTCTGCTTACCTAATCCCTACCTTATTTCGCCATCCCCAATCAGTACTGTTTCGCTTGGAACCATTCGGTTTAGGGCACAGTCTCAGAAATTGGTTACCTACTAAGAAACAAGCCCTTTGGTTATCGGCATGGTTAACCGTTAGTTTAATCCCACCTGTTCAGGATTTACTGCTAGAATTTCGTCTGTTGTTACAAGCTGGTTACCGTGAGGTTACTCAGCAGGTGCAGTGGCAAGCTAATCCTTCTCCAGTTCAGTCTCCAGTTCGGTTAGTTCAAATTGATAACAAGTCTCTTGAACAGGACAACGTTAAATTGGTTGATGGCAGGTATATGGATTATGGTTACTTAGCAAGTATATTGGATAAATTAGTTACCAGTAATGCTCGGATAATTGGGTTTGATTATATTTTAGATCAAGACAAACAACAGCCCGATAATAGTAAACAGTTACGGCAATCAATTACTGAAGCGATTAACAGGAATACGTGGTTAGTTTGGGCAGCAATTGAAGCTGAGCATCCTGCTGATTATTATGGGGTGAGTGCTCAAATTGCTAACCTCAATCAAACCATGGAGGGAGATATTACAACCTATGATTGGTATGTAGAGTTACCTAGCAATAAGTGTGATCAAAGTTGTCCGTTTAGCTATTTACTAGTCCTTTCCTATTGTTTACGTAATCAAGATTCCGGCACTACTCAATTAGCGATGGGATTACCTGAGCTTCAAGACAGTAATCAGAAATTTAGGACTTCAGTGATTGATTTGCTTAATGGTGCCGATACACAAGCCAATACACAAGCCCATACACAAACTAATACACAAGCTGATACACAACTGGCTTGGTTGGGGAGGGTAAAACGTCCTGCGATCGCATATTTCTTACAATGGTTTCAACCGATTATTGACTATTCCCTCCCTCCAGAGCAGGTTTATCAAAAAATTTCTGCTTGTGAGTTATTAGGCTCCTGTTCTGGAGATGCTCTAGCTGATGGTCTCAGCCTTAACCAGACCATTGTGATTGTTGCTTCAGGAGGATATAAAGAAGCAGGAATTGATCAAGAAGGGCAAGATAATAATCTGCTTCCCCTTCCGGTAGCCTTCTGGCGTCGTTCAGAGGGTTGGCAAGACTGGTTCGATAGCAAATCATCATTTACTGGTGGTGAAGCCCATAGTTACATCGCCCACCATCTTTTTTCCCAGCATCTGGTGATACCAATTCCTAATGCCTTGATGATTTTACTAACCGCTGTTTTAGGTAAGGGATTTAGGTTAATTAAACAGGATTATCCTAAACAAGGGAATAGGGAGCAGGGAGCAGGGAGCAGGGAGCAGGGAAGAAAAATTATCACAATTGATTTAGGATCATTCTTGATCAATCTAGGTAATGCTTGGTTGCTTTATTGGTTAGTTTATTGCTTGGTTTCACTACAAGTTTATATCTCCTTGAAGGTGCTGCTACCTACTTTGATGCCTTTAGTAGTGTTTAGGATCTATAGCGTTACGCAAAGGGAGTAGGGAGTAGGGAGTAGGGAGTAGGGAGTAGGGAGTAGGGAGTAGGGAGTAGGGAGTAGGGAATCGGGAATCGAGAATCGAGAATCGGGAACATTATAGCAATTATTCTACTCATGATTACAAAGCTTATTCTGTTAAGGCAAAAGGCAATAGAAAAGAATGGTTTACTGGAATCAAGTTCCCCCCTGATTAAGGGAATGTTTGAATCGAATCAGCTCCCCCCCTGATTAAGGGAATGTTTGAATCGAATCAGCTCCCCCCCTGATTAAGGGAATGTTTGAATCGAATCAAGTTCCCCCCTTATTAAGGGGGGTTAGGGGGGATCCCTAGTCAAATATAGCAATTATCATAACTGCGATAAATGCTTTATTTAATCATTAACTTATCAGTCAGGAAGCATATTATGCCTAAAATAATTCAGAACAAATCCACACTATTACTAACAATGGTCGTGCTAGTCTGTTCTTCTGCACTGCCTATTAATGCAATAGTAAAAAGACCTCAGTCTGATCAGCAGTTATCCCAGTCTCAAGGCCAGCTAGTCACCTTAAAATGGGGTGATATCTGGGATATATTGCGACGTAAAAAAGATGAAGGGGGCTCAAGAGGAAACTCAACAGATGATAATCTGATCGAGGAAAATGATCTGATCGAGCAAAATTTATGTATGCTCACCCCTGGTCAGCTACCAGATTATGACCCGAATGCTGAACAGAATGGAAGCTTAGAAATTTGGAGTGAGCAACCCCTATTCCTATGGCAAGGAGAAATGAAAGGTATTGAAGTGCGTGACTATCGTACTAATCAACAATTGTGGGAGCAACCCTTAGAGCCTACTACTACTAGTATCGTTTATGAAGGGAAGCCCTTACAACCAGGTAAAGCTTACTTTTGGCGGAATACAATTCCTTTAGAAGAACTTCCTACTAAGAAAAGTTTTCGTTTAATGAATGACGAAAAGCGTAATCAAATCACCGCTGACTTAACTGCATTAGAAAGTAATCTGAAAGCTCAAGATGCGAGTGCTGATCAGATTGCTCTGAAACGAATTAACTATTTCATCAACAAACAACTTTGGTCAGATGCATTACGGGAAATTTATCGGATGCCTAATCCTCCAGCTGAGGTAACTGATCTTATTGATAAGATTAACAATAATGATTTTTGTCCGGAGTAGGGAATAGGGAATAGACCAAGTAGGGTGGGCATTGCTGATGAAGATCATTATTGAACGCCGAGCAATTACATGGGCAATGCCCACCAATCCACTGCCCACTGACGATTAATCACAATGGTGCAAATGAATCGTAGGGTGGGCATTGCTGATCAAAATCATGATTGAACGCCGAGCAATTACATGGGCAATGCCCACCAATCCAGAATAATCGTAGTGGGCATTGGTTCAGAAACCGGCCATGGGTACCCTGGTTGGTGGGCATTGCTCAGATAAATTTGGGCAGGATTTGGGTAAGTAAACCGGCAATGCCCACCCTACAGAATGCTCAAACTGGCACATAAACATATATTCATAAATTAATCTGTATGTTTTTATACAAAATTAGATGCGCTTACCCTGTAATAATAAACTTGTTCCAACTAAAAATTAGGAACTGGGGGGAGCAGGTCTTGCGTTGCAGAACAAATGAACTATAGTACCATCACAGCAAGCTTATGTAAACCCATGAGGCTAGCCACTGTTGACGATTTTCTACAAATATCTGGCAGTATCTACAAAAATATGTTAGACTTTGATTATTAATCTAGTGTCATTGAAAACATTCTGTAACTTGAATTGAAGCCGAAAACCAAAGCAAACCATGATAGTGGTTGCGTTTTCTATTAAACACAGATTTATGCGCCTTGAGCGGAACAAAACCGATCTTGGCCTTGGGAGATACCCCCTGGCTGCGAGAGCAGCTTGCATTAGTGGGCTTTAATCTGCAAAGTAGATTTTGGTAGCTAAAAAGTATCGGACTTCCAAAAAATAAAACATTCTACAAAGAGAATGATAATTATTGGTAATTAAGGAAGGAAAACCTTTGCCGTAGGGTAGAAAGGTAACGGGGCGATCGCTCCGTTACCTTCTCCTGGCAACTCAACCCTCAATACTCCACTTCTAACCCATATCCACCAACGGCGAGCCTATTCCTCAATGGGACTCGCCGTTGCTTTTTGCTAGGTATTGCCGAGAGAATCCTAGGGTGGGCATTGGTTCAGAAACCGGCCATGGGTAGCGCACGTTGGTGGGCATTGCTCAGATGAATTTGGGCAGGATTTGGGTAAGTAAACCGGCAATGCCCACCCTACAGAATGCTCGGGAGTACGCGATCGCATTTACTTATAAACATCTCCACGAGAACCAATTGCAGTGATAATATAAACTTGCTTTTCTCGATCTTTCCTAAATAATATCCGATACTTACCTACACGCAAACGAAATTCAGGACGACCTTTTAAGGATTTAATATCCAGCGTCGAAGGATTAGAAATTAAGGTATCTAACGCATTAATTATCCGAATTTTATCATCGGTTTGCATTCGCATTAAATAGCGTTCAGCTTGTTTTAAGAGAATATAGTCAATCAAAATTATCTCCGAATAACTTACGCTTTAAATCTTTAGATGAAATTCCTTTATCGTTACCTGATAGATAATTTTCCCAAGCTTCTTGACTTTGAACAATTTCTGTAATTGGAATGGTTTCCTCATCTCCTTCTACTTCTATCGCTTGATTAACTAAGACTTTTAATTCATCTAGTAATCGTAGTTGGTCAGAGAGACTAAGAGAATGAATTTGATTAAGTACCTGATTGTAATTTGTCATAGTTATAAGTTGTAGTGTTTTTGGCAAGGGTTATTGAATTTTAATATAATCTAAAAAAAAATTTGCTTTTTTGGAGATGTCTATTTTCTATTAAAACTTCGTATGTCTCTGGCAAATTTTTCTAAGTTATGACCTATGCTATATCCCTGAGAACGTCGCCAAGCAATATAAAATCTTAACCTGTCCCAATAATAAGGTATAAAAGGATTCCAAATATCAAATGCCATCTTATTGTGAATTGCTCCAAATCGGTAAGCAATAGAAATCTGATTGCAGAAACTCAGGAAAACTTTTACTTTAGTGTGCAATTCAGTATCTTCTTGTAGCTGAAGTAGGCGAGCATTATCATCATCTGAAGAGTCTAACCAAGCATCCACATCAACCCTTGTTTCTATCATTGAGGGATCACTCAAGTGCTGCATATAAGACATGGTTCTACTGAGCTTGAATTGTCTTAAAGAAACTAGGAAGCCTATTGCAGCCAAAAAAGCTCCGATAATTGATCCAAAATCTACAAGAGTATCAAGCTTCATAATCAAACTAATAGTTAAGTTTATCTTACTGAAACCTAACTTATATAACGGTTGGCATTTAAATAAATTATACTATAAAATTCCGTAATATTGATTGTTTGACAAAAATTAACATTTACATAAAATTGATTACTGGGAATAAAACAGCGCTATCAAAATAAAAAAATAGCCGTAGAAAGACTATCCACGGCTATTTTAATTATCTATGTCAATGAGTTTCCAAACCCAACCTGATGTATTCGATGTAATTGGCCAAAAGCCAAGCTACAGTAACAGATTCGAGCCTTTGCCAGGGGGGAAAACCCCCCAGAAATTTAGCGATGCAGCGCGGTCTTGGGGGTTTCCCCCATGAGCGACTGCATCAAGACAAGGTGTTATGGTAACAGCCAATACTTCATCATTTTAGTAATGACTTCCCCTGGAACCTCAGTCGGCTCAAGAGGAGACCATTCGGCAATCTATGCATAGCCCAATTTATAAAGCATTTGGATACTATAGATTACTGCTTCACGAGAGCCTTTAAAAGTGTGATAAACAGGTTGTTTATTGAAGTTTGGATTAAAGTATTTTGACATATATCAACACTTGAAATTCTTCTGTTTAGTTTGATAATTGTAATGATTATTTTTTAAATATTAAAGGATTTAAAAAAAAGGTTTTTTTGGTAAGTTTTAGGGGGAATAAAAAAAGCGTAGCATTATTGAAAAATCGTAGGGTGGGCATTGCTGATTAATATCATGATTTAACGGCGATCAATGAAATGGTAAATGCCCACCAATCCACAATAATCCTAGGCTAGTAATTGCTGATCAATATCATTATTGAACGGCGATCAATGAAATGGGCAATGCCCACCAATCCACAATAATCCTAGGGTGGGCATTGGTTCAGAAACCGGCCATGGGTACCTTGGTTGGTGGGCATTGCTCAGATGAATTTGGGCAGGATTTGGGTAAGTAAACCGGCAATGCCCACCCTACAGAATCCTTTGGTGGGCATTGCTGAGATCAATTTGGGCAGGATTTGGGTAAGTAAACCGGCCATGCCCACCCTACAGAATGCTTTGGTGGGCATTGCTGAGATCAATTTGGCCAGGATTTGGGTAAGTAAACCGGCCATGCCCACCCTACAGAATCCTTTGGTGGGCATTGCTGAGATCAATTTGGGCAGGATTTGGGTAAGTAAACCGGCAATGCCCACCCTACAGAATGCGTACGCTCCCGATTCCCGATTCCCGATTCCCGATTCCCGATTCCCGATTCCCGATTCCCGATTCCCGATTCCCGATTCCCGATTCCCGATTCCCGATTCCCGATTCCCGATTCCATGGTTGCCATAAGTACCCGCAAGGGTACTGTCAACCCTAGTGCAGCCTTGCGATTATGTACATAGAAAGAACATTCAATTGAGTTCTTTTTAGTAGTTAATTGTCAGGAGAATGGTTATGTCAGAAACTGAAAGAGTTTCCAATCAAACCAACCAAGCCAAGGAAATAGAACGGGACGATCAGCCGCTCCATGAAATCACTTCCAGCGAAACTCCATCCCAGTCAATAGATTACGAAGACGAATTTGAGGGAATGATGGGTCGCGGTCAAATCGAAGCAGTACCCGGATTCAATAAATCCCGAGCGCTTAATGACGGTTTGGATTTCGACGAAAGAATTTTGGTCACAGAAGATTTGGAAAATCTTCCAGATGCTGGTGCTAAAGAATTCCAAAGACCGGAGTCAGTATGTGGTAGTGACGACCGCATCCGTATTTCCCCAGCTACTAGTGTTCCCTGGCGATGGATTTGCCAGTTAATCATTACCAAAGCTGATGGCAGCCGGTCCCGGTGTACTGGCTGGTTCATAGGACCACGGACAGTAATGACTTCTGGACATTGCGTCTATAGCCATAGTGCTAATGGTTGGGCGCAGAAAATTGAGGTCTTTCCCGGTATGGATGAGAACGAAGCTCCCTTCGGCTCCCAAGTTGCCACGTCCTTCCGCAGTGTAAAAGGCTGGACACAAGAACAAGATGATGACTTCGACTACGGAGCAATTATTCTACCGGATGACACCCTAGGGAACCGAGTCGGCTGGTTCGGATTTATCAATCTATCCGACGAGTTACTGACAAATCTACAGGTAAATAACTCTGGCTACGCTGGTGACAAACCATTTGGCACACAATGGTTCAATGCTGGCCGAATTACCAGCATCAGTGGTGGCAAGCTCTCCTATATGCTCGATACCTATGGCGGTCAAAGTGGTAGCCCCATCTGGCGCTTCCAAGATGGTGAACGCCATGCAGTGGGAATTCACGGTTATGGTGGCTGTCCTAACAGTGCTGTCCGGATCAATAAGTCTGTGTTTGATAATATGTCCGCTTGGAAAAATCTTTAATATCTCCGGGACTAATCAGCCGTCAGGTATCAGCGGTCAGGTATCAGCGGTCAGCTATCAGCTTATGCGCTACGCGCACGCTACGCGAACAGTGATCAACATTCAGTTATCAGTTATCAGCTGACCGCTGACCGATGCTTCACAGGCTGGAAGCCTGTTCCACAAAGCTGACTGCTGACTGCTGACTGCTTACAAATCAACTAACAAAGGACAAAACCGTCAGATGACTACTAAACTACAAATTCCTTTTAAATCTTTTGCTTTGAGCAGTCTTATCGGATTAAGCCTGCTGTTTTCTGCTTGTAGCGCTCCCCAACCAGACGTTTCACCGGAAAACAATCAGGGTAATAATCCAGATAATAATCCAATAGTTACCTCAACTGATGAACAAATGATTATCGAAGGTAAAATTGTCGCAGTTATGGAAAGTTTCCCTCTACAGTTGAAGGTAGAAACTCAGTCTGGTTCCTATAGTGTACAACTTCTTTCCGATACCAAAATCACTCGTCAAGGAGAAACTGTTGACCCAGGAAAATTAAGTCCTGACCAAAAAGTTCGGATTAAAGGTCAGAGTTCTGGTTCCAGTAAGTCTGCTATCACTGCTGAAACTATTGAAATCCAGTAAGCCCTCAGCGGTCAGCCGTCAGCGGTCAGCTTTGTGGAACAGGCTTCCAGCCTGTGAAGCATCGGTCAGCTATCAGCCGTCAGCTTATGCGCTACGCGCACGCTACGCGAACAGCCGTCAGCTATCAGCCGTCAGCCGTTAAGTCACAGGCTAGAAGCCTGTGCCACAAAGCACCTCAAGTAGCGTGCGCATAAGCTGAATGCTGTTCGCGTAGCGTGTGCGTAGCACATATGCTGAATGCTGTTCGCGTAGCGTGTGCGTAGCACATATGCTGAATGCTGATAGCTGATAGCTTACAAATCACCTTTGTTTATCTAACAACGGAGCTGCCTCTAGCAAGGTTCTAGTGTAAGGATGCTCAGGATTAGTAAACAGGTCATGAGTTGGTTTCTTTTCAACAATCTGACCTTTATTCATCACGGCGATTCCATCACAGAAAAACCGTGCTACCCAGAGGTCATGAGTAATAAACAAATAGGTAAGATTAAAGGCTTCTTTCAACTCTAACATTAATTCTAATACTTGAGTTTGGACACTAGCATCCAGCATACTTACTGGTTCATCACAAATCACCAAACTAGGATGAGTAATCAATGCCCGAGCAATCGCAACCCGTTGTTGTTGTCCTCCAGAAAGGTCAGCGGGATAGCGATTATAGTAATCCTCTACAGGCGTTAATCCTACCCGTTCTAGCATTTCATTAACCTGGTTTTTAGCTGCTGTTGAATTAGCCGCTAATTTATGAATAAATAAGGGGTCGGCAATACTTTCTCCCACAGTCATTAAAGGATTAAGACAAGCATGGGGGTCCTGAAATACCATTTGGATTTGACGACGAATCTCTTGTAGGGAATGTCGATTGAGTGTAGCTAAATTTGTGCCTTTAAACTCAACGGTTCCAGCGGTAGGACGAACTAATTGCAAAATAGTGCGAGATAAAGTACTTTTGCCACAACCGGATTCTCCTACTAGTCCCAAAATTTCCCCAGGATATAAATCAAAGCTGACGTTATCCACAGCTTTGATAACGTTTTTTTCTTGAGATACTAGTTGCTGAATAAAATTGCTTTCTAAGGTATAATATTGCTTGAGATTAGTAACCCTTAGTAAAGGGGTAGGAATCCCAGAGCTGGAATTCCCCTCAGGGTTATTAGTGTCAGGGTTATTAGTGTCAGTATCATTAGTGTCAGTGTGGTCTTTAACTGCCTGCAGATGTAGAGCTGCTTCTAAGAGCGATCGCGTATAGTCATGGTTAGGTTGCCACAGAATCTGTTGCACTGGCCCAGTTTCCACCATTTTGCCACCATACATTACCGCAATGCGATCGCAATATTCCCCAATCATGGCCAAATCGTGAGAAATCAGTAACAGTGCCATGTCCCGTTCTCGACATAACCTAGTTAATTCTTCTAATATCTGTGCCTCTACCGTAACATCCAAGCTGGTGGTGGGTTCATCTGCTACAATTAACTTGGGATTGAGCAACAACGCTAATGCGATCGCAACCCGTTGTCGCATCCCGCCACTAAATTCATGGGGATATTGAGAGAAGCGATTAGCGGCAATTTTCACCGCATCTAGAGTTTCTAATACTTTGGCTTTACTCTCACGTCGTGATAGCTGGGGTTGGTGAGCTCTGAGGGTTTCTAGGCAGTGTTCGCCTATACTCATCAAAGGGTCAAGGCGAGTCATCGGGTCTTGAAACACTAGCGCTACTGCTTCTCCCCGAAACTGGCGCAGCTGTGCAGGGGTTAAGTCAAAGACAGACTTTCCAGCAAACCTTACCTGTCCTGTCACTCGCGACCGTTGCGGTAACAACTGCATGATAGCTCGTCCCAGAGTAGACTTACCGCAGCCTGACTCACCGACTAATCCCAGTCGCTCCCCTGAATCTAGCAAGAAGGAAACATCATCTACTGCCCAAGCCGGTTTTGCAAGGGATTGGGTACTAGGATAGGCCACCTGCAAGTTTTCGACACAAAGTAGCGGTTCACTCATCGATTTAATTTTCCTCCCCTAAGAATATAAAAACTTTGATGCCATAACCATTAAATTTTGATTAAAATTTGTAAAGCTAGAGTAATTCCTATCTAAGTCAACTGCTCTGATCGAGTTAATCAGGCCAGCAGTAGGATTGAGCAAAGTTATCCTATAAACATCTTTTTGACATCTTTTTGTCAGGGCATCACCATGGAACCTGTAAATACCCAAGTGTCTAATCACTATCAACCAGAGTCACATTCCCAAAGCCAAGAAGAAACCAAAGGCAAATCCTCTGCATGGCTACTGACAGTCCTCTTTTTGGTAGGAGGTCTAGCTTTGTTGCAAATCTCGACAGTACCAGAAACCCCTGTAGCCCAGACGAAAACCAAACAGACACCGCCGCGACCGGTAGAAACTATTCCCCTGACCTTAGGTAAAGGAGTTAAACGGATCCAGTTACTGGGTGAAGTAGAGGCAAGTGAAAAAATCACGATTAAATCTCAGATCGATGGTGTGATACAACAAGTCAAAGTCCGAGAAGGCGATCGCGTTACACCAGGAATGACCATTGCTATTCTTGATGGTGCTGACCAACAGTTAGCCCTCGCCCAAGCTAAGGCAAGGCTTGCTCAGGAAAAAAGTAATCTGGCTCGATTACAAGTGGGAACCCGTCCAGAAATTCTTGCCCAACGGCAAGCAGAACTGGATACTGCTCAAGCTCGGGAACAAGAAGCAAAGGACAACCTTGATGGTATGATAGCCGTCCAACCCAATTTAATTGCCCAACGGCAAGCAGAACTAGATGCGGCTCAAGCTCGGGAACAAGAAGCAAAGGATAACCTAAAACGCATTGAAGCCCTAACTCTGGAAGGAGCTCTCTCTGAACGAGCAAAAGTGGAAGCCGAAAAAGCAGCTGATGCAGCCACCAGTGATCGCTTACGGGCTGAAGCTGCCCTAAGTGCAGAACAAACTAAAACCCAGCAAGAGATTGCTGAAGCCAGAAGTACCCTTGATGCCACCACCAGTGAGCGGTTCCGCATTGCAGCTTTGTTAGCTGAAGCCCAAGTCGGACCAACCCAGGAAGAAATTGATGCCCAGAAAGGGGTAGTAGCAGCAGCTCAGGCAGCGGTTGACCAAGCTCAACTAGCATCAGAACGAGCCACGATTAAAGCCCCTACAACCGGGGTTGTGCAATCCCGCCAGGTTGGCACTGGCAACTATGTTGAAGGTGGCGATGCCATCATTACCTTGGTCAATAATGCTCAATTCGATATCTTTCTAGAAGTACCAGAAAAGTTTACTAATCAGGTCAAACCAGGGATGTATGTGGAATTAACTGCACCGCGAAGTTTACCTAACTGGCAGCAACGAGCAGAGATTACCAGCGTTATGCCTACAGCCAATGCCAACTCACGGCGACAACTAGTAAGGGTAAATCTCAACAATCCCCCAAAAGACTTATTAGCTGGAATGGGAATTCAAGCCACCTTAGATTTACCCATTGATGTAGATCCCAGTTTTGTTATCCCCCGTGATGCCATCATTAAACGAAAAAACCAATCCCTAATCTATACCATTTCCCAAGACAAAGCACAAGAGTTTACCGTAGAAATCTTAGTGGATATGGGGGAAAAACTCCTGATCACTAATCAACAATTACAAGCCAATCAACCCCTAGTTGTGTCAGGGGGTGAAGGTTTAAAAGATGGTTCACCAGTTAACATTACTAATCCTTAATTCCTAATTATCGGACCTCTTCCAAACCTTAAAAAATAGTACCGCTGTGCGGAATTCAAAATTCAAAATTCAAAATTCAAAAATATTACATATTTACTGATTAAAGGTTTAATATATAAGAGTTTTGCTATTTTTGAAAACTATATTGATTTCCGCCGTGCTGTATTAGTCTCTAGAATCCTTACCGATTCCCAGGGCGTGCGCTTTCGATGATGGCGAACGCGCCCCGCGTGACCTACGGTCAAGGGATTGCTCGCCATCACGGGTCTCACCGCTCCCGATTCCCGATTCCCGATTCCCGATTCCCGATTCCCGCATTCGCGCATTCGCGCATTCGCGCATTCGCGCATTCTTTAGTTCCTAAGTTGCCAACTTCGGTGAAATTTGATGAAACTTATCGAAACAGCTGTCCGGTGGCGACACGGAACATTTGTTCTGTTCTGCCTCCTAGCCCTATGTGGCATCTTAGCCCTATTCCAGCTTCCCCTAGAACTTCGACCAGGAGGTGATACCCCAGAAATTACCATTAGCACCTCCTACGCTGGAGCAGGACCGACGGAAGTAGAAGACCTGATTACTAGACCAATCGAAGAAGCCCTCGAAGAAGTCACAGGGGTTAAAGAAATTACCAGTAGCTCTCGCCCTGGACGCAGTCGCATTTCTCTCGAATTCAATTGGGGAACAGATATTGATGCTCGCTTAGTAGATGTCTTGAGCAAATTACAACGAGTGTCCTCTCTACCCCCAGAAGCGGGAGACCCCTCTGCTGAAGTGGTCAGCGGTGTTAGCCGTCCCATGATGTGGATTGTCCTAATGCCCAAACAAGGCTATGATTCTGACCCAGACCATTACCGTGACTTGATTCAAGATGCCATCGTACCCAAGTTACGGCAAGTAGAAGGAGTGGGTCAGATTCTGACTCCCGGGGGACGGGAACGGGAAGTGGAGGTGATTGTAGATCCGAAAGCCTTAGCTGACCGCAATCTAACCCTGTCTAATGTCGTGAATGCTTTGCGCACTAATAACCGCAATATTCGGGGTGGACCGATGATAGTGGGCAGACGGGAATACCGAGTCCGCACCGTCAGTCGCTCTGAGGATGTGAAGGAGTTGGAAGGGTTTGTGTTGCGCCGAGACCAATCAGGAACTGTCTATTTGGGAGATGTAGCTGATGTCCAAATTGGTCGCAAGCTAGAAAGTACGGTTCTTGTAGCAAATGACCAACCAACGGCTGGCATTGGTATCGAAAGACGAATTGGTAGCAATGTCCCAGAGATATCTAAGGGAGTCAGAGCAGTACTCAAGGAAATGGAAGCCCAACTCGAACAGCAAGGGGAAGGTGTCCAGTTCTTAATTAACTACGACGAGAATGGCTATATTAACCAATCTATTGCCTTAGTGCAGCAAAATTTGATCATGGGTGCGATACTAGCATCCCTAGTGTTGCTGCTGTTTCTCGGGTCATTGCGCACCGTAGCAGTAATTGCCCTAACTATTCCGACTACTATTATTACCGTCTTTATTGTCTTAGCCTGGCTGGGTCGCTCTCTGAATGTGATCAGTCTGGCAGGATTAGCGTTTGCTGTCGGAATGGTGGTGGATAATGCCATTGTGGTGCTAGAAAATATCTTCACCCACATGCAACGGGGAAAAAATCCGATCCGAGCTGCTATTGACGGCACTCAAGAAGTGTGGTCAGCCATGCTAGCCTCTACTCTGACTACCGTAGCAGTATTTGCTCCCATTGTTTTAGTCACAGGGGAGGCAGGACAGCTCTTCTTTGATATTGGTATTGCTCTATCGACATCGGTATTGTTTTCCTTGTTTGCAGCTCTGACCCTAGTGCCGATGCTATCGGGACTGTTTCTTAATCAAGCGGAGGCGCAACAGATTTTGCAGGGGATGGGGGATGTCGGCACCCCACCAGGTTTAGACCCAGAAAGCTTACGCCCAAAAGCCTTACGCCCACAGCAGCGGAGTATGGCAGCCAAAATCCAACTAGCTGTAGCCAAGACTTCAGCAGTGTTTCGAGTATGGCAAGGCAAGCTAGAGGGATTTTTATTAAAAACCGTGCGTTGGTCTCTTGGTGGCAAACGGATCGGAAGGCGTTTGGCTGTGTTGTTGATTCCTGTAGTATTGCTCTTTGTCAGTATTCGGTTACTCCCCCCAATGGATTACCTACCAGAAGGGAACCGTAATTTAATTATGTGGTTAACGGAACCCTTTCCAGGCACCAGTATTCCAGAATTCCTACGGCTATCCCAACCAGCCAGAAAGTTCTTGGCACAGCAGCCGGAAATTGACCGAACCTTGGTATTAGCAAGCTCCAGATGGAAAGCAATTTTAGTCCGTCTCAAGCCAGAGTTAGCTACCGGTAGGAATCTCGATGCAATGGTGAATCGGATGAGAAAGGTAAAGTCTAATTTTCCTGGTTATCGCTTTGTGGTTGCCAGGCGCATTCCCATTTTTCGTAATCCAGGCAAGTCCTATACTGTCCGTCTGGTAGGACAAGACCTGGATCAATTAAACCAGTGGGGTCAGGATATTACTAAGCAATTGCGCCAACTGGAAGGTGTGCGCAATGCTAGTTCGAGTTTTGTTACTGGTGCGCCAGAATTACAAATAATTCCCAATCGGGTGCGATTGGCAGAAGTGGGCTTGTCAGAAGCTGACTTAGGGAGAATGGTTGAAGCTGCTCTCGGTGGGATTAGAGCCTCAGAATTCGTGGATGGTAAACGGGAACTGGATGTGACCGTTGAATTACAACATACCGTTGTCAAAACCCCAGAGCAGTTGCGTCAGTTAGTGATCTATACTCCCAATGGTGGGAAAGTACAACTAGCTGATGTGGCTGAAGTAGTAGATACCACCGGACCCGATACCATTGAGCGAGTGGATTTACAGCGTTCTATTACCCTAGCCGTTAATGTCGAGCGCTCAGCTCCCTTAGGAAAACTAGTTCAACAGACAGAGCAGCAAATTCTCAAACCCTTCCGGCAAACCCTACCTGCTGGCTATCGTGTCGAGTTAGCTGGTTCAGCAGATTTGCTATCAGAAACCTTAGTTCAGTTGGGGTCAATCTTTCTTCTGTCTTTAGTGATTACCTATCTGCTGCTAGTAGCACTCTACCGTTCTTTTCTCTATCCCATCGTAATTATGGCAACAGTACCAATAGGATTAACCGGAGCCTTGTTGAGTTTGGTGATAGTCAACAGAATTCCTGGTGTTGTGGTACCGCTGGATATGATTACTGGGTTGGGATTTGTGATTCTGACTGGAGTTGTGGTGAATAATGCCATCCTTTTAGTAGACCGAGCCTTGCAATTACAGCGAGAAGGAATAGATTACGATACATCGTTGTATAGAGCTGTATGCGATCGCTTACGACCAATATTCATGTCTGCTGGAACTACAGTACTGGGAATGTTACCGTTAGCAGTAATACCAGGGAAAGGAGCTGAATTATATCAAGGGTTAGGGATTACCTTAACTGGAGGATTGGCCTTGTCTACATTACTGACACCTACAGTAGTTCCAGCATTGATGGGATTATTAGGAGACTTTAGGGGTCAGAAGCTGAAACCTTCTGATATTAATAAGAAAGAAAAATCCCGTCAAATGGTTAGAGTTGATTAATCTGACCTTGCTGATTCAGCAACGCCTATTCCTCATCCTGACTAGGCGTTTGCTACCATATCAAATAGAAACCTGATAACGTCATGACTCTAGCAATTGCCATTGAACCCGCACCAATAGAGACAGATGGCTATGGTGTTGTACGAGTTGCCAAAACTCGCGTCACCCTAGACACTGTTGTGACTGCTTTTCTTGAGGGATGCACGCCAGAGGAAATAGCAGAGCAATATCCATCGCTACAACTACCAGATATCTACTTGGTTATCGGTTACTATCTCAGACATCAAGATGAGGTTCATACCTATCTGGTAGAACGTCAACGTCAGACAGATGCAATTCAGCAGGAAGCTGAACAACGCTTTCATCCCATTGGAATACGCGATCGCTTACTAGCTAGGCGCAATCAATCCAGGTAATCCCAAATGGCTCGATTCCTGGCAGATGAAAATTTTAATAACCAAATTGTCCGAGGTGTTCTTCGCCAAAGTCCAGATATTGATATTGTGCGTGTTCAAGATGTGGACTTATCAGGAGCAGATGATCCAACTGTTTTAGCATGGGCTGCTCAAGAAGGACGAATGGTTTTAACAAGATAGGGGGAGTTTGAGGGGGCGAAATTCCCCCACCTCGTTCAGGTGGGGGATGGATAGCCCCTTCAAATACCAGAGATCTGTTTTCTGACCCAGCTCTCTATGTATTCTCCAACGCTTACCCCAGAGTCTTTAGCTGCTAGCTGCAACCATTTCCAAGTGCTGTCTGTAAGCCAAATTCCGTGTTGTCTTTTTAGTTCGTCATAATGAGCGGGTGCTCCCCTCATTCTTTTCTGAGGATTTTTCCTTTTTGTGCTTGACATTTATATTTATCATCAACTATACTAATAATATAGCAGGTAAAGAGCACGGAGTTAAAGGATGTGATTTAATTTATGGCGAATCTTAGGCAGACATTTCGTATTTATCCCAATCAAACAGCTAATTCAAAGATGTTTTATGCGAGAAAACTGCATCAGTTACTCTATAACGCTGGGATAGCCGTTCGCCCTTGGCGGCTCCTTCGGAGCATCGTCGCTATGAATGGAAGGCTAACAAAAAATCCATAGGATACTTTGATCAGCAGAATTGCTTGCCTGATTTCAAGAAGTGCTGGCCGGAGTACAAGGAGTTATACAGTACTTCTTTGCAGGCCACTCTTAAAAGAGTAGATTTGGCATATAATCGGTTCTTCCAAGGGTTGAGTGAAATTCCAAAGTATAAACCAATTCGGAAATACTCTGGATGGACTTATCCTAGTAAAGCTGGTTGGAAGGTTAACACTGACGGGAAGAATGGCACTTTGACGTTAAACGACCTTGGCATCACTATAAAGATGCGTGGTCAAACAAAATCTTGGGGAACTCCAACAACCTTAACTATTACTTACAAGCCTAGTGTTAATGCTTGGTATGCTTCAATAACTGTCAAAATAGAATCCCAAACAGCTAAATACGGATCAGGATCTGACTTGACGTATGAAAAAATCGTAGCTTATGACTTGGGAACTGAAACAGCAATTACAGCTTTCAATGGCAGAGAGTTTGAGGAGATAGCTAACCAGCGCTTTACGAAGACCTTAGAATCCAAGGTTAAAGCCGCTGGTAAGGAAAAGCGCAGCAAACAGGCTCCTAATTTCAAAAAAGGCATAAAAGCGTCTAAGCGTTGGAAGAAGGCGAACAAAAAAGAATCCAAATTAAAAAGAAAAGTTGGGTTAGCGCGCAAGGATTGGCAACACAAAGTTACGTCAGATTTATCTAGTCGTTATGACATCGGCGTAACTGAAAAGCTAAATACAAAAGGGATGACCCTAAAAGCTAAGAAAGGGTCAAAAAGGAAAAAACAAAAAGCTGGATTAAACAAGGCTATTTTGGATGTGGGATTCGGCACTCTTAATAAAATGCTGACCTACAAAATCGAACTCAAAGGCGGAATTGTCCTTCAACTACCGACTAGACAATTAAAACCATCTCAGCGTTGTCCAGAATGTGGGAAAGTTCACAAAAGTTGGGCTGAACTATCGAATAGATACCATGTCTGTGATGCTTGCGGCTTTGAGTTCGATAGAGACAAGACAAGCGCAATGGTAATGTTCAATGCAGCTAATGGAAAACAGCCGGGGTACGGGACTGACCTCGATAAACGTGGATTTTCTAGCTCTACCTCAAAGACTAGTAAGCACACTGGCTCGATGAGGCAACTAGGAAAGATGAAGCGTCAAAAATCACGTTCTAAGGACGGGTCTGCTGACACCCCGTCCTGGCCGTAGGCCACGCCAAAGGCGAACGACCAGGACGGGGTAGTTCATCTCATGATGTTGCTACGATGATAACTTTCGCATACGAACGTATCCAAGCAGGATTATCTATGCCTGGGTTGTTTGAGGTGAGTCGTCGTGTCCCAATCGGGCTAGCGATAGAGGAAATTATCTTGATTGCTGAGTGCAGCCTTGAGGGAGAGTGGGAAGGACAAGTAAGATTTCTACCTCTACGGTAAATAGGAGTAGTTGCTGCTACCATTACCGTTAAATTACTCAATTTTCCGAACGGAACGGAGGTGCTAAAATCTCCAATGGTGCGGAGTGACGTGCAGCTTAGTTGGGTTTTTATAGCGTTTATCATAGCTATGAGGTACACATTATTTTTTCCGACTTCCGACTTCCGACTTCCGACTTCCGACTTCCCTGCTCCCTGCTCCCTGCTCCCTGCTCCCTGCTCCCTAAAACCCAGAGATTTGTACCTCATGGGTATAAGACTTGCTATAGGCTAAAGACTGGGTATTTTTCTTAACTAGAATAGAAGAAACTCTTTTGTGCGGGAAGTAGAGATCGCCATGAAAGTAGCCACCACAGCTGTTGAAACCAATCCTATTGTGTTGAGGATGCCCCCGGCATGGGCTATGGATGATGACCAATTTTTTGAGTTTTGTCAGATTAATCGAGATTTACGAATTGAGCGCACATTAGACGGAGAAATAATTGTTATGCCCCCCACAGGAGGTGAAACATCTCAAAAAAATTCCAACATTAATTTTCAGCTACAGTTGTGGAATCGCCAAACAAAGCTAGGCAAGGTATTTGATTCTTCTGGTGGATTTAAGCTGCCCAATGGTGCAGAACGTTCCCCTGATGCTTCTTGGGTCAAAAAAGACAGGTGGGAAGCCCTAACGCCTCAACAAAGGAAAAAGTTTATTCCTCTGTGCCCAGATTTTGTGATTGAGTTGCGCTCTCCCAGTGATAGGGTGAAGAGTCTTAAGGAAAAGATGGAAGAGTACAGGTCAAATGGCGCTCTGTTGGGGTGGTTGATTGAGCCAAATAGTCGTCAAGTATATATTTACCGTCCTGGGGTAGAAGTGGAGCAGTTGGACAATCCAGCTACAGTGAAGGGGGATGAATCAGTACTGCCTGGTTTTGTCATGGTCATGGAAGAAGTTTGGGAAGGCTGAACAACGCTTTAATCCAATTGGAATACGCGATCAATGATTCCTTAAAAAAATTGTGTAGGTTAAACATGTATCACTAGAGTCATCATGTTCTACCAACTCCTCACCTGGATCATAGCCCTAGCCCTAACCCTATCCACTACCTTACTACCCATTGCTCCCGCCTCGGCTAACCCAGTCCAAACCGAGAACGTCGAGGTGCAATTAATCAGCGAAGTCATCAACATTCAACCTGGAACCCCTTTCTGGGTAGGACTACACTTCAACATCCGTCCCGGCTGGCACACCTATTGGCGAAACCCTGGTGACTCGGGTCTTGGAGCTACCCTTAAGTGGACCCTACCCCCCGGCTTTGAAGTGGGAGACATCGTTTGGCCCTATCCCCAGCGGCTACCCCTTGAGCCATTAATGAACTTTGGCTATGAAGAAGACGTTACCCTACTCAGCCAAATCACACCCCCAGCCAACCTAGCTACTCCCGATTCTCTCCAACTCCGAGTAAAAGCTGATTGGCTGGTCTGTAAAGTAAACTGTATTCCCGAAGAAGGCACCCTTAACCTCACCTTACCAATTACCTCTAGACCTCCCTTAGTCAACCAACAGTGGACACAGGTATTTGAGCAAGCCCGTCAAGCTCTACCCAAACCCTCCCCATGGAAAGTCACGGTCACTATCGAACCACAAGACTTAACCCTGCAAGTTGAAGCCCCGGAAATGGAAGAGGCTCAAATCCAAGAGGTGACCTTTTTCCCACATCAAGACGGTATCATTAGCAACCCAGCCCCTCAAATCGCAGAACTTAATCAAGATGGAATCAGCTTGCGATTGCAGCGAGGCTATCTTAGGAAACTCGACCCCATCACTGGAGTGCTAGTGATTCGAGAATCCCTAGACAACCAATCCGTAGTTCAAGCCTTCACCATTGAAGCCGCAGTAAGCAATGAAATAGGCAAAACCGCCCCAACCCCAACCCAACCCCGATGGGAAGTGCTGCTGCTAGCACTACTCGGAGGCATAATCCTCAACCTGATGCCCTGTGTCTTCCCAGTGCTATCCCTCAAAGCACTCAACATAGTCCAAAAATCCCAGAAAAGTCCCAAGCAAGTGAGACGGCATGCGATCGCATTCACCGCAGGCATTCTCGTCAGTTTTACCGTAGTGGCCAGTGTGCTATTAATTTTGCGATCGCTAGGGCAACAAATCGGCTGGGGATTCCAGCTACAATCCCCCGTTTTCGTTACCTTAATGGCATATCTAATGTTTGCCGTTGGCTTAAGCCTATCGGGAGTCTTCATCTTCGGTGCTTCCATCATGGGAATTGGGCAACGATTAACCACTCGCTCAGGATACATAGGGGAATTTTTCACAGGAGTCTTTGCCACCGTAGTCGCCACTCCCTGCACCGCACCATTCATGGCAACTGCCCTGGGAGTAGCCCTGACCCAATCCGTACCGATAGCGATCGCAATCTTTGAAATGCTCGGTCTTGGGCTAGCCCTGCCCTACCTAGCCATTAGCTTCACCCCAGGATTGCAGCGTATTTTACCCAAACCAGGAGCATGGATGGAAACCTTTCAACAGTTTCTGGCATTCCCCATGTACGCCGCCACCGCCTGGTTAATCTGGGTATTAGCCCAGCAAACTGGAACCAACGGTTTAGCAGCCGCCCTAGCAGGACTAATCCTAATTGCCTTTGCCACTTGGCTGCACCAAAAAACCCGCCTACTCCCCCCTCTAGGAAAGCATTTGGGCTCAATCTGCGCCTTAGTCGCCCTAGGATTTTCCCTGAGCTTAGCCCAAATCTCCACCACCACTCCTACTGCACTGACCCATAATCAAAATCAGGGCATCAAATGGCAACCCTATACCGCTGAACGACTAGTTAAACTAAGGCAATCAGGAAGCCCAGTATTCCTGAATTTCTCAGCATCCTGGTGCATTACCTGTCTAGTTAATGACCGTGTCGCCCTCAACCAGCCAGAAACCATAGCCGCCTTTGAGTCTAAAAAAATTGCCCTACTCAAAGCCGACTGGACTAATCGTGACCCAGCCATCACCAAAGCTCTAGAATCCTTCGGACGTAGTGGCGTACCCCTTTATGTCTTGTATCCACCAGACTCAGAATTTACCCAGCCTATTATACTACCTCAGATTCTATCCCCAGAGCAAGTTCAACGTGCCATCAAAAATCTATAGGAAAGGGAGTCGGGAGTCGGGAGTCGGGAGTCGGGAACAAGGAACGAGAATTATAACAATTCATTTAGAATCCTTATATAAAATTTAGGTATAATTTAAGGAAATAGAAAATAACAAGCAGCAAGTGACAATTAACAAGTAATAATCAACAATCAACAATCAGCCATCAAAAAACATGAAAAATTTTATCAAATTAAACGGTCAGAAAATCACCACCACTGGATTAGTAGCCCTAGCCCTAATTATCACTGGATGCCAGAATCCTCCCCTCACCAAAGATTCTAAAACTACAAGTCAAGCATCCACCGCAATTGCAGCATCATCACCATTACAGATTGATGGAAAAGCACCAGAATTCAGTGGAGTTGACAGCAACAATACCACCCACAAGCTCAGTGATTTCAAAGGGAAAGTCGTAGTATTGGAATGGACTAATCACCAATGTCCCTTTGTCCGCAAACATTACAGCAGCGGTAACATGCAGAAACTTCAGAAAGAAGCCACCAGCAAAGGAGTAGTGTGGTTATCAATAATCTCCTCAGCTCCAGGAAAGCAAGGTCATGTCACCCCTCAAAAAGCCAATGAATTGATTAAAAGCAGTAGCGCTAGTCCCACAGCAGTAATTATAGACTCCGAAGGCACCATTGGTCGTCTATATCAAGCTCGCACCACACCCCATATGTATGTTATTGATACTGATGGAGTCCTAAAATACATGGGCGCAATTGATAATAAACCCTCAGCTAATCCAGCCGATGTAGAAACTGCTACCAACTATGTCCGAGCTGCTGTGGATAGTGTTATTACTAATAAACCTGTAGAAACAACAGTCACTCAGCCTTACGGTTGCTCGGTGAAATATAATAGTTAAAGACAGCGGTTAATTCGGTGAGGTACTTTTGTTCTGGGTGTTAGGGAGCAGGGAGCAGGGAGCAGGGAGCAGGCAAGAGGCAAGAGGCAAGAGGCAAGAGGCAAGAGGCAAGAGGCAAGAGGCAAGAGGCAAGAGGCAAGAGGCAAAAAATTATGTGTACCTAATAGCTATGAAAAACGCTATATTATATTTGAATACAATAGCTAAAGGTTCAATGTTGAAGATTGTTCGCCCTTGGTGTCATTACTATTGTCAAAGAAATAGGGTTCCGTGTAGGAATTGTGAGAACTTTTATTCTCTGTTCCCTAGTCCCTGTTCCCTGTTTCCTGTTCCCTGTTCCCTGTTCCCTGTGCTAAAGTATTATTCACACATCAATTATATTCGCTGTATTTCTAACAACTTGTAAAAACTGCTCAAGAGTAGGACAAGGATTAGTAATACGCCATGCGATCGCGCTCCACAATCTCTGCCGTAGAAGGTTCTACTGACCGATACACTACCCCATCTCGACGAAAACGTCTGATCGAATTGGGCAATAGAGCAATTCCCATACCTGCTGCCACAAATCCCAACATCAGTTGGGTTTCATTGGTTACCGAAAAAATTGGGTTTAAAGCCCCGTCCTTATAGGACGGCTTTCTTTTTAAGCTAAAACTTGACAGTTTTCACAGAGCGTGTTAGGATAAAAACCATTACAATAAACTAAAAATATAGATAAATACTATCTAAAAATAAGTAGGCAACGTAAAAAATATGTAAGAGATACATATTGCGTAATTTGGTCTAACGACTTAAACGTCTATGAAAAAAATTAGATTAAAAAAGTATCTATCTATATATAAAAAAAGCGATGCAGCGCCTTCATGCCGGGGTTCCCCCCACTCGCTATTGCATCAAGACAAGGTACGGTGGGGCACATCGGAACCTGGGTCATAGGCCCGTTCGCGCAGCGTCGGTTTCCCCGAAACGCTTATGGAGATTTGGCCTCTACTCTTCTTGGTTCCGACCAGGTTGAGCAAGTCGAATCTGTGAAGTAAGAATCCCCGTGTCTAATGACCGGGGAGTGTCAATTGACTCACCTCAGGAGTAAAGCCAGCCTGGTGACAAACACGAATCACCGCCGAATATAAACCACATTGATCAGTATTTAATCCCAGAATGAACGGTTCATCCTGGAGTTGCTGTAGTTGCACCTGATCTTGACTAGCTAGAGGATGAGTTTCAGATACCGCCAACACCAACGGTTCTCGCAGAATAGTTTCCACCATCAGTGATTCATCCACCTTGCGAGGCACAATAAAACCCAAATCAATCCGTTGCTCCAACAATGCCTGAAGTTGTTCCCCAGTTGACATTTCCTTAGCCACAATGTGTACATCAGGGTATTGCTGCTTATAAGTTTGAATCGATAGCGGGACAATATCAGCTGAAGAAAACCCCTCAAACCCCAAGATAATCTGGCCAATTTCCCCACGACTAGCTCGCTGAGTAACTTGAACACCCAAATCCACCTGCTTCAGGATCCTTCGCGCCTCTAACACCAACGCCCTACCAGCTTCAGTTAGTTGAATCTGGGGCTTGGTACGATGAAAAAGTTGTACCCCTAAGCTTTCCTCAAGGCGTTTAATTTGACGACTCAAAGGCGGTTGAGCAATATGAAGCCGCTCTGCAGCTCGCCCAAAATTCATCTCTTCCGCCACGACCAGAAAAGTCTTAAGATGATTAAGTTCAATGTTAGATAGCATCAGTCATACCTTTCGAGGTATCAAGTCCCTCCAAAAATTATATTAGACACAATTCACATTACTACCTAAGCTAGTAATATAGAGATTTTAAATTTTGTGAGGTACAATTTTTTTTGTTTTAGAGAACAGGGAACAGGGAACAGGGAACAGTTAAAAGACAAGAGGTAATTGCGAATAAATTACTGATTTTTAAACACTATATATCCAGATTTTGCTTACTATTGGCATCTAGTAAATTTTTCTTTTTACTAAGATTTATTTTTGCTTAATATTAAGCGTAAACCGTAAACCGTAAACTTTAAACCTATCAACCTATCAACCTTCAACTAACTAACTATGACCACAGAACTATCACCTTCAATGGGATTAAAAGAAGCAATAGAACAGCGTCGTGCTGCCCGTTCATTTCGTCCTGATCCAATTCCCAAAGAAATCTTAACAGAAATTTTTCGCTTAGGAGTGCGATCGCCCTCCGGTTTTAATTTACAACCGTGGCGCTTTATAGTCCTACAAGAGCAAGCTAATAAAGAAAAGTTAAGAGCCTGTGCCTTTGATCAGCGTCAAGTAACAGAAGCTCCAGTTGTATTAATTTGTTGTGGCGATCGCCGAGTTACTCAAACCGATTACATTGAATCGGTGATTCAACTTGGTAAAAATGTTGGTGGAGTCAATGATGCTTATGCAGATTTTATGCGTAGCTCAATTCCTCAAATGTTTGAGTATCATGCCTCCTTTCAATCCCCCGAAGCCTGGACAAATCGTCACACTATGTTAGCCGTTGCTCATTTAATGATTGTGGCAAAAAGCTTTGGAGTTGATACCTGTCCAATGGAAGGATTTGTGTCTGCTCAGGTTAAAGAAGCATTTAACTCAGATCTTGCACCAAAAAAAGTGGCTGTGAGAAGGAACGGCTGAAGTTATTGTTATTAGGGGATTAGAGGCAGTTCTATCCCTGAGTTAGAGACAACTAATCAAATACCTTGAAAAAGCCTCT
>NZ_JAAHHM010000084.1:0-30790 GCF_010692445.1 Moorena sp. SIO3E8
GGAATAGGACAGCATGAGCCATAATGAACATGCCAACGGATACTAGAGCCAGTTGAGTCAGGAGTACCGTTTCCCCTCTGACTTTCTTCACTAACGGTAGCCATGAGGGAAATCTTAGCAACATAGGCAATAGTAAACCAGCACAGACAGCTATAGGTAAACGTTTTCTTCGGGGAAATATACCACTCCGAGCATCTTCCAACCAGAAATCCCATGGGTTGTGATCGAAAAAGGCAACTCGCCCTCCTGGTTGGAATTCTGGCATGGTTTTGGCTTGCTGTGCGCTAATAATTGGACCATAGTCAGAAGTGCTCAAAGCATAGGGCAACAGGACGATGAATGCCACACCTAACCCAGCTGCACAAAACCAATAGTCATTCTTTTGGGAGGATAGTCTGATTTTACCGTCTTGCCAACGCAACAGTTTCAGCACCAGGACGCCACAACACAGGAAAACACACTGAGGATAAAATAAACCCTGGAGAGTGATCACTACGAGACAAGGGATCAATGAGCGCCGTGATAGGTAGTATAAAAATGCTAGCAGCAGGGGATAAATGAAAGCCCTAGGGGTTGCTGATACTAAATCATCCAGCATCCATAGGGTTTGATTTAGAAGCAAAGACGCGATAAATCCTGCAGCTGGGATGGGCAGCATTTGTAGACAAAGCCCGAAACAGTAACTAGTGGTAATCAACCCTAGCACCATCGGTAGTAGTTTATTCAATAAGAGGGGATTAATCCCAACAAATGCGATCAGCCGATAGAGGGTAGTATAGCCAGCGGGTGCTACAGATTGGAAGTAATTGGCAATCAGATCATCGGGAAATAAGCTGGGATCAAAAAACCGTTGCATCCAAAATACATGCTGTCTGGCATCATCTTGTACAATGTATTGATTACTAAAGGCTTCTTCGAGGGCGATCAGGCTGTAAACCATAGCAAATGCTAGGCTCAAGCTAAACCAAAATATTACTTGGTTTTTAGGGGGATTCGGGGCTGGGGGATTCATACTTTTTTGTGTTTGGGTAGAGACACTTAAAATAGAATAATGGGGTGACGGTTATCGGTAAGTTTCTAGATTAAGTATTATTAGCAGTGAAATATTATCCTTAACATTAATCATGAAACGGTCAATAAAAAGCGATCAATTACAATATCAAAATTAAACGAACACTAATAAATTTCCTTTGTACTTTTCGGTGTACTTTTTTGTGTGATGGAAACCAAAAGATTAAAGCTAGGGAAATTACCTCAACCTCCCTTGCGACTATTATGCATTACCCTACTGCTCTTAGGAATAGTCTTTCGCTTAGCCAATCTCGATAGCAAAGTCTACTGGGGGGATGAAACTTTCAGCTCCTCTAGAATTGCTGGCTATTCAGCGGAAGAAATTATCGGGGATATTTACACTGGTGAAGTGATTAGCGCTACAGAATTACAAAAATACCAGACCCCTAATTCTGACCGTAACCTCACCAATACCTTACGAATTATAGGGGAAGAAGCGCCACAACACCCGCCAGTTTACTATATATTAGCCCGATTCTGGGAACAATGGCTTGGTAGTTCCCTAGCACTCAAGCGCACTTTACCTGCTCTAATTAGCTTGCTGGGATTACCCTGCCTGTACTGGTTGTGCTTAGAACTATTTGGAGCATCATTGACCCCATGGCTTGCCCTGTCCCTATTCGCTGTTTCACCGATCCATATTTTGTATGCCCAGGAAGTTCGGGAATATAGTCTGTGGAATGTGAGTATCTTGCTATCGAGTGCTTCCCTGTTACGAGCGATGCGAGTCAACAGTAGGGTGAGTTGGTGCATTTATGCCCTTTCTGTAGCGCTATCCTTCTACTCTCATTTATTTTCAGCACCCATTATCCTAGGTCACGGCATTTATGTCCTGATCATCGCAGGTTGGCAAAGGCGTCAACGGGTAATTGCTTACATCTCAGCGGTCACAGCAGCACTGTTGATATTTTCACCTTGGTTAGCTGTTTTCTTGGAAAACGAACCTAGAGCTAGCAAGGAATGGGGATGGGTCATTAAAGAATTACCCCCCCTGGATCTGGGTCGATATTGGCTGAAGAATCTACTCTACGGCTTTTTTGATGTACCCCTAGGGAAGGAGTACCCGTTTGACCTAACCTTTAGCTACACCCAGCCGAGAACTTACCTAGTCCTACCAATTGTGGGGCTAGTGATTTATGGACTATATTTTCTCTGTCGCTATACTCCAAAACAGGTTTGGCTATTTGTTTTGCTCCTGATGGGATTTACTAGTCTACCCCTAGTGCTACCAGATGTGATTTCAGGAGGCATGCGCTCAACGATTGCTCGATATCAACTCCCAACTTACATCGGGATTCAACTCACTATTTCCTATTTACTCTCCACCAAACTAACTAAGTTTTCGATTGGTATTTTGCAAAAACGTTTATGGCGATTGACAACAGTTATATTGCTCTCTTGTGGTGTGATATCTGGTGTGCTGATTGTCCAAGCTGAAACTTGGTGGACGAAGTACAGTGATTACTATAATGCAGACGTTGCGAATATTATTAATCAGTCTCCTGCTCCCCTTGTACTAAGCGATAGTACTCACAATCGAATTCTATCCCTGAGCCATAAGCTTGACCCCAAGGTTCAATTCCAACTGATAAAAAAAATCAAAAATGTTTCAGAAATACCTCAAGAAAATTTACCGGAAATATCAGGTAAATTTAGTGATGTTTTTGTATTGGAAAATATTCCATCACCCTCATTGCTACGCCCCAGTATTGAAAAGCATAGTAACTATAAGTTCAATCTGATATACGAAGGAAATATTGGCTTTAAAAAACGAAAAGTTCTGTTGTGGAAAAAAATTGATTAGATGGATTAGTCATTACAGCGGTTTGCAATTCAGTTAGGTACAAAGTTCTGGCTTTTTAGGGAGCAGGGAGCAGGGAGCAGGGAGCAGGGAAGTCGGAAGTGGGAAGAGGAAAAACAATCCTGTGTACCTGATAGTTAGACAAACCGCCGTAGTCATGAGTGATTGGTCATCGGTCAAGTTTCTTTTGCCTTTTCACTTTTGGTTTCACTGCACTAGCTTCCAGAGATGCTTGCGTTTATGAGCTGGTTTAACGTCATAAGGTGACTCCTCTTCAAATTTTTGTCGCAGTTTTGGAGAAGGTCTATATAAGAAGACGTCACTGAAACTGGAAAAAACTTTCGGATAATCCTTAGTTTTGATTAACTGTAAGGTCACGTTTGGCTCAAGTAAATAACTCAGAGACACTAATCGCATGATATCACTACTAATCACCAAGGGACGATTGGCTTGATTAATAATATGAGCTTCCTCAGGAGTGTAATAGTTACTGTATTTATGCCACCACGTTTCTGCTTCAGAACTAATGGCACAAGAGAGCACACCTGCTGAAATAACTGTAATAGCAACTAATCGCCATAGTTGTTGTTTTATTCTCTTACCATTAAAGGGATTAATTTTGTTAGCAAGGAGGTAAGCAACAGCAAGTTGTATACCCAAGTAACAAGGAATAAAATAGCGAGCCATGCTGGAACGCTGTCCTCCTAAAATTAAATCCTGACCAATGGGAAACATTCCGACAACTGTGATCATGATCAAGATAAATAACCAAACCCGTTGCTGACTATTACGACACAGAAAATAAATAGAATAGCCGACGATAATTAAAATTAGGATATCGAAATAAATCAGTAAATGGTCGTAGTTAAATTTTAGGTCTCGACCTGACCGCACATCAAATAAGGGATTGTTATAGCCAATCTGGATATCGAAAAACACAGAACTCAGATTAATAAGCCAGCGGGTGATCAGTTGACCGAGTGGAGTCTCTTTATCCGCCCAATCACCCAATTCAATACCGTTTTCAATTACCAATCTTAACCAAGGAATAAAGGCGATAATCCCGAAAAGCGAAGCTAATCCATACCTAAAGACTTGTTTACTCAAACGAAATTTTTCTATACAAATAACATAGATACCATGTCCAATAAAAACTAATCCAGAAAGCAAATAGCTGTACAGATTTAGAGAAACTGTTATCCCATAGATAACCCAACTCATCAGTGTGCTAAGACGCATCGCCCTCAGCAGGGCTATGCTGGAAAGTAAAGTAGTCACTGTCCACAAGCTATATTGTCGAGCTTCCTGGGCATACAACACATGGAATGGAGAGACACACAGCAATGCGATCGCAATCCATCCCGTTAGGGGAGACTCGAACAACTCCAAACAAAGCCAATAAATGCACGGCAAAGTCAAGAGACTAATCAAGGCTGGTAAACTTCTCATCACCGTTACGGAATAACCGAACAATTTTGCCCAAAAGTGAGCCATCACAAAATATAACGGTGAATGTTGTGGTTCATATAACGCTAACCCTTGGATCGTGTCACCTACATCTTTGTTATCATTAGGACGTTGATACTGCTGTAAATCTTTAACATTAATTTGACGACCATCAATTTCTTGGATAATTTCTGCTTTGGTATAGCCAGAAATTCGCAAGGATGTATATGCTTCATCAATCCAATAGACTTTTTTGTCAATATTGACTAATCGAAAAACTATCCCCAGGAGTAAGATAATAAGAATTAAATACTTAGACAATTGAGCAGATGTAGGTCGATTAAATTTTAGATGATTTCCCATGAATTATCGGGGTAGGGGTTATTAATTGGTGGCCTTTGAGCAGAGGTTAAGGATTGGATAAGCGTTGGGAAAATTAAGTTAGCCGTTTCAGGCAACACCAAATGGTAAAGCTTACCCCTCAGCAGCAGTATGGCAAGACTAAATTCATGGCCAGCACTTTCAAACCGTAGCCGAATCGTGATTTAAGACTGAAACTCGGAATTTAGGGAAGGGACCACTGAAGGCAATACCAAAGGCGGGTGACGACTGGTAGTTCTGCCTTAGTTAGAAAGATTATCAGCCAACGACACCGGATTAGCCATCCTATTGATCAGTCCCTTACATATCTTTACATAAATTCGTTCCGTTCAATCAACTCTACCAACTTACCTGTATTATGGAAGAGAAAATCCATAAAGGTAACCCTGGGGAAGCATGGGAGGATTTATTGGATGAATGACATGGATCAACGAAAGCTTTTATCACTGTTATGTCATGGATCAATATTTTTTAGCTCTCTGGTGGTCTCTATTGCCATCCCGATAGTGATTTTTTTGGTCACCGAAGACTCAGTGGTCAAAGAAAATGCGAAAGAAGCTCTGAATTTTCACATTTGCCTTTATATATATGGGGTGATTTGTTTGATACTGACTGTGGTGATTATTGGGATTCCGCTGCTAATTATATTAGGGCTTGTCAGTCTAATTATGTCCATAATTGCCTTAGTCAAGGTGCTGGAAAATCCTAATCAGCCCTATCGCTATCCGTATATTTTTCGGGTGCTTTGACATGCCATGGCATAATTGCTCCAACGTTTGGGAGATGACAGTATTGATAAGTTAGGGTAATTTATCGTCAAAGATTTTACTCAATATCTTGAATCATGAAGCGATCGCTTGTCCGTATTTCCCTATTCATATCATTACTAGGGTTTACTCCATCTCCTGGTATAGCAGCTCCCCCTAGAACTCCAGACCAAACCGAAACCTGTGAAATCTTAGTGATTGGAGGTGGATTGGCTGGTGCAGCGGCTGCCTATGAAGGCTTATTGGCAGGGCAAACAGTGTGCTTAACTGAGATTACCGACTGGGTAGGGGGACAAATTTCTGCCCAGGGAACCTCTGCTCTGGATGAACGACCAACTCAGCGATCGCGTTTATTCTATCCTAAGGGCTATCTAGAATTACGCGATCGCATCAAACGCTACTACCGTCAACTCAATCCTGGGGACTGCTGGGTAAGTGAATCCTGTTTTCTACCCCGTGATGCTCACCAAATCCTGTTTAATATTTTACGAAAGGCGGCCAAACGGGGAAAAGGGAGATTAAAATGGTTTCCCTCTACTGTAGTTAAGGAACTAGAGATTAGCGCTGATGGCAAAACCATTGACAGTGTGATTGCTATTCAACACAAAAGTACTGCTGATGCTCCTGCCCTGAACACCTTTCCCCTATCTCAAACTATTGAAGATTGGTATAGCTACGAGAATTCCTCCCGCTTTGAGAAAAGGATTTTGCGCATTGTCCCCCAACAGACCCAAGACAATAGTTCTAATTGGTATATTATCGACGCAACAGAAACTGGTGAAATTATTGCCCTAGCTGACGTTCCCTACCGGTTGGGGATTGACTCCCGCTCCTACCTAAACCCCTCCGCATCTAGTGCTACTGACGACCTCTATTGCACCCAAGGCTTTACCTACACCTTTGCCATGGAGCAAACCAAGGAGGCTCAAACCCAAGAAATGCCCTCCTTTTACCCGCAATACCAACCCTACTACAGCTATGAATTACAGCGCCTAGCGGACTTTGAAGGAGTATTCACCTATCGGCGAATTTGGAGTTCTAAGCGGGGTAAACGGATCCGATGGGGGGTTACTGCTCCCACTCCAGGGGACATTTCCATGCAAAACTGGACATGGGGTAATGATTATCGTCCTGGCACTTCAGAAGATAATCTAGTTTACACCCGTCGCCAATTACGAACTACTGGTCAACTGGCTCCCGGTGGCTGGATGGGAGGCTTGCGTACGGAAAGTCTACGGAAAGGAGAAGAAAACGCTCTCGGTTATTACTATTGGCTAGTGGCAGGGACTACCGACTCCCAGCTTGGGGATGGGGTAAAAGAGCCTCATCCCAATCACCGCTATCTAACTGGGTTAGATTCTCCGATGGGGACAATGCATGGGTTGTCTAAGTATCCCTATATACGGGAAGGGAGGCGGATTATTGGACGCCCTTCCTTTGGCTATCCTCAAGGCTTTACTATATCAGAAGTGGATATTTCCCGCCGTGACTACCAGGATGAGTATTATCGGCAGACCCTCTCACCAGACGAATATCGCCGCTTGTGGGCAGTACTGGCTGGATTAGAAGCCCCCTCTGTGATTCAAGGTAAAATCCAGCCAGATCAAGTCAGTCAACGCAGTCGCTCTACTATCTATCCTGATTCTGTGGGTATTGGTCACTATGCCATCGACTTTCATCCCTGTATGACCTTAAGTCCAGCAGAAACCCCAGGAAACACCGAGCGTCAAGGGGAACGGCGGGGAGCAGGTCAAGCCTATCCGTTCCAAATTCCCCTGCGAGCAATAATTCCTCAGAAAATTGACAACCTCTTAGTAGGAGGTAAAAGTATTGCTACCAGTCACATTGCCGCTGCTGCTTATCGGGTGCATTCCTTTGAATGGTCATCCGGTGCTGCTGCTGGTACAACCGCTGCTTTTTCCTTAGAAACTGGGATAGCACCTTACCAGCTTCTAGAAGAACCCCTCCTGCAACAAACCCAACTCCAAGCTCTACGCCAGCAGTTGGAAAAAAACGGTAATCCCACCGCTTTCCCAGACACGTCCATCTTTAATCAGAATTGGGACGATTGGCGGTGAACTACCCCGACCTACTAGGTTGAGGTCGGGGCTTCCAGCTTGGCCTTTGGCCACGCTACGCGAACACGGAAGAATGCCTTAACTTGGACGGGCGTCCACGTCTTGGTCTTACTTCTTCTCCACTGGCGTTGACCTCCCCCGTCCCAGAGGAGGATAGCATTCTGATCCCTTCTGCCCTAATATTCTTTGCCGCATTACCATCTCTGTCGTGGTGAGTTCCACAACTTGGACAAGTCCAAACTCTTACATCAAGCGGCAACTCCTTGATCTGGTAATGACAATTAGAGCAGGTTTTAGAACTAGGGAACCATCGGTTTATCTCGACTAATACTTTCCCCTCTTTTTCGCACTTATAAGAAAGGAAGTTTACAAAGGTTCCCCAAGCCAGATCAGATATTGCTTTAGCTAATTTATGGTTACAAACCATGCCCTTGACATTTAGGTTTTCGACTACTACTACTTGATTCTGATCTACTATCTTTCTAGATAGCTTATGCAGGTAGTCTTGGCGGACATTTCTAATCTGTTCGTATACCTTAGCTACAATCTTTACGGCCTTTTTGCGCCCATTACTACCTTTTTTCTTTCGGGCAGCAATACGCTGTTTTTTGGCTAGTTTTTTTTCATACTTAGCCAAATGTTTGGGATTACTGAACTTAGAGGTCTTTTCGCCATCATAGGTGATCGCAAAATCTTTGATGCCCAAATCAATACCGATCACCTTCCCATCAGTGGATGACTTTACATGGTCACCCTCATACTCCACTAACACAGAAGCGTAATACTTACCAGAAGGGTCTTTACTGACTGTCACCGTTTTGATTTCCCCGTCTAATGGTCGATGGATTACTGCTTTGACAATGCCCAGTTTTCCAGGGAATTTCAAATAATTACCAACTTGTTTTACGTTTTGGGGATATTGAATTGATTGGCGATGATTATATGATTTGAACCTAGGATATTTAGCTCTACCTTGGCCTATGGCCACGCTTCGCGAACAAAAAAGTTTTGATATGCACGACTAAGATTGAGACTTACAGATTGCAAAACCTGAGAGTAACACTCTTTTAGCCATTCAGTTTCTTTTTCTTTTTTGAGTTTTGGCAGCATAGAGTTGAGTGCAGATTGTTTCAATCCTTTGCCAGTTTGCTTGTAAGTTTCTATACACTGATTTAGCGCATAGTTCCACCACCAACGAGCACACCCAAAGTGTTGGGCAAGGATTTGAACCTGCTCTTGAGTGGGATAGATTCTGACTTTTACAGCTTTATGTTTCATTGCACTCAACCTTGTTATCGACCTTGCTTACTATTATATATATTTTTCATTAATTCGTCAAGGCGTAAAGTCAAAATCCCAGCTATCCATCCCCAACCTACTTGGCCGTAAGCCACGCTACGCGAACGTAGAGGTTGGTAAATTTCGCTAATTTTTGTTAAATGACACACTTAACTAATAGTAAAGCTTAGTAAAGCTCTGTAGTAGGCTAGGTCTTTACATACATTTATAATGGCTCTTCCATAGATATTATGCTAAATAACCGCCCAAATCTATTATCGCCTTACTGGGGAATGATTTGACTTGATCAACAGATTTTTAACTGTCAAAGTAATCCCCAGTAAAGCTTTCAGTATAAGTGAACTAAAAATTAGCATCAACTTTTTACGAAGAGCCTTTAGTATCTGTTTCTAAATAGTCATAAGTCATGGTTGTGGCATAACTTATGACTATTTAGAAGAATTAGCGATAATAATACTAAAGATAGTTAGTTATTAATTGATCATTGGTCATTATATTACTATTCCAGAAATCCTAACACTTGTATTAGAAAGATTTAATTTAGAAGCGCGATAGTAGTTTTGATAGCGGGTTGATTAACCCGACTTAATATTATTTACCCACCAACTTCACCATTCCAATCCCACCAAAATACAGACCAAGTACAGCACCCCCCAGTAAACTTTGAGTGAGAGGATCTGTCGAAGGAGTCAGCACTGCTCCCAAGATAGCTGCTCCTAGGACAACCGTGCGCCAACCAGAAAGCATTTGCTTGGAAGAAACAATTCCCAAAAACCCCAGTAACATTTGAATAACTGGGATTTGAAATGCCAAGCCAGTACTAAACATCAACAGTAAGACAAATTCAAAATACTTATCAATTGACCACAACTGCTCTACTACATCTGCTCCGTAACTGATAAAGAAATTCAGAGCGGCAGGAATTAGAGCAATGTAGGCAAATACCAAGCCTAGAAAAAACAGAACCGTTGAGCCTAAAACCACAGGTCCGATGAAGCGTCGCTCCCGGCGAGTCAACCCTGGTAAAACAAATAGAAGGATTTGGTAAAGAATAAAAGGACTAGCCACCAGTAAGCCACTATAGCCAGCCACTTTCAAGGACACAAAAAAGTATTCCCCTGGAGCCAGTTGCAGAAACTTGACCCCCCTAGCTGGAATTTCCAGCAACTGAACAATCGGCTTAACTGCCACAAAGCAGCCAGCCATGGACAAGAATACAGCAATCAGCGAGTAAAAAATCCGCTTTCGCAACTCCTCTAAATGGTCGAACAGAGACATCTCGACATCATTAGGTACCTCGTCGAGATAGGTCTCAGGGTCTTTGAGAGTATCCAAACTTTCCTGGGGAGCAGTATCTAACTCAGAAGGCGTCATGGATTTTGATTGGCTTAGGGAACGTTCTCTATTGTATCTTCTTGTATCTTCCAACGATGGTGTGGGGATAATTCAAACTCGACGATAGACGCGATAGTTAATCTTGGGAAAGATATTGTCAATTTCCTCGACTTTCTCCAGCCAGCCTGCATCAATCTTGCCCAGCTTGATATCATCGTAAAGCTTATTAAACCGCATCAAATGCGATCGCGTTCGTCTAACTGCATAAGGGACCATTGTCTCGGTGCGCATAATAAATGCCCAGTCTGACGATTGCGCTAGTAGTAACTCTCGCGCTGCTTGATTTAATGCCTTCCACTCCAACTCATCTGTAGCTTCCAACGTTGACAGCTCAATCATCCGTTCTGTGGCTTTGTGCAGATGAGGGTAAATCCAGGTATTGGTTTCATTGAGCCAGTATTCATGAAACCCCTGATACCCCCAGCTAGATTGAGAAGGCTTACAGACTTGTTGGATCGGATGATTCCGCAAATAATCTGCTAAATGAGTCATTTCATAGGTGTTCTGGTCATACCACGACTTACGGAGCAAGACATCCAGAAACCAAGGACCCTCGTACCACCAGTGACCAAATAACTCTGCGTCATAGGGAGACACCACAATGGGAGAACGCTCTATGATTGCTGCTAGATGTTTAACCTGCTGCTGGCGATTAAACATGAAATTTCCAGCATGTTCCGCAGCTTTGTCTTTTGCCCAATACGGATCATACAGTTGCTTTTCCCCTAATCCTGTACTACGGTCTGTAATTTTGTGATACTTGATACCCGTATTCTTCCGCTGTCCATGGGGCATAATATATGCTTTTATGTAATCATAATCTGCTTCCCAGCCTAAATCCTTGTAGAATTCCCGATATACTGGATCTCCTGGATACCCGACTTCCGAAGACCACACCTGCTGGGATGACTCATGGTCACGACCAAAGGCAGCAACTCCTGTCTCAGTATAAATGGGGGCATAGGTACCAAACCGTGGTCGGGGACGAGCGTACAGAATACCATGACTATCCATCAGAAAATAGCGCAAACCAGCATCTGCTAGCATCTCCTCAATCCCTTCGTAGTAAGCGCATTCCGGTAACCAGATGCCCTTGGGCGGACAGCCAAAGTTTTGCTCATAATGTTCACAAGCCACCCGAATTTGAGCCCAAACTGCTTGGGGATACATTTTCATCAAAGGAAAATAGCCATGGGTAGCACCGCAGGTGATAATTTCCAGGTTATTACTGTCTAAAAATTGTTTAAATGCCTTGACTAAATCCCTTTCATAGTGTATCCAGGTTTGGCGAATAGCGCTGAACTCTTGAACATAATGTTGGGCTAGGTAACGGATATGACCATTATGCTGATTATGCTCAACCTCCTTCTTGGCTAGTTCTTCAAGCAGTGACAGATGGCGCTCATAACGTTCTTGTAGTAGTGGATCCCGTAGCATCGACACCAAAGGTGGTGTCATACTCATGGTTATTTTGAAGTCAATCCCATCCCGCTTTAATCCCTCAAAAACATGTAGTAGGGGAATATAGGTTTCAGTAATGGCTTCAAATAGCCACTCTTCTTCTAGAACATAATCACTTTCTGGATGCCTAACAAACGGTAAATGGGCGTGAAGGACAAGAGCAAGGTAGCCAATAGCCATGATCAAGTAGCAGCCGTGGGTAGATTATTAAAGGAGAATTGACGCAATCCGCGATAATGTTACATTATTTTAAGATTTTAGTCTCAAATAGACTGGGAAAGTGCCAGAAAAGGGCTGGTTAGTAACGAGACTATAAAATAATAAAATAGACATTAAATTGTAAGGAAGCACACATCACCAACAAAAAATAACAAATCTTAGTCTTATTCCAGCCTTATTGGTTAAGAGTGCTAACACCAAATTGCATGCAGGCAGCTACACAAACACACACTAACTCCCCAACCTTTCTACAACTGCTGCTGTTTGTCGATGAACGTCCCGGTTCCCGTAAACAGCTCCAGTCTATCCACCATTATCTGGAAACTCTTAAGACAGAGTATCCCTTTGAACTAAAGGTTGTGGATGTTGGGGAACAACCCTATCTAGCTGAACACTTTAAGCTAGTAGCAACCCCAGCACTGATTAAGATTAATCCGAAACCCAAACAAACCCTTGCAGGTAGTAATCTAGTTGCCCAGCTGAAGAGCTGGTGGCCCCGCTGGCAACGCTCTCTAGAAGAAAACCAAACCCAACTTACCCAAGGATTGCCTTTACAACCAACTGTTCGCTCATCTAACTCCTCGGCTGACACATTACCAGAGGCAGCTGGTTCCCTAGCTTGTGCCTTGGAACTGATTCGACTATCCGACGAAGTGTTTCGCCTGAAGAAAGATAGAGAAGAATTGCTTGAGCAGCTGCAATTTAAAGACCAAGTCATATCCATGTTAGCTCACGACTTGCGTAGTCCTTTGACAGCAGTATCCATTGCCTTGGAAACCCTACAGCTAGAGCAACCAGTCGCCCAGAATGGTAGAAAACCTGGGCTGACGCCACAGCTAAAGGAACGGCTGTTTGAGCAAGCTCGTAATCAATTGCGCACTATCAACCGGATGGTGGTGGATCTGCTGCAAGCTAGGAAGGGAAGTAATGCTGAATTCAACATCCGACCTCATAAACTGAATTTGGGCAGACTTTGCCAAGACGTTCTAGTTCAGATGCACGAACAGTTTCAGCTCAAGGCTCAGGTTCTGCAAACCGACATCCCACAAGACTTGCCTCCTGTCTACGGCGATGAAGAATTGGTGCGTCAGGTGCTAATTAACCTGCTGGATAATGCCATTAAGTATACTCCCAAAGGAGGGAAAATTGCTGTGTCTAGCATCCACCGTACTACCCAGAAAGTTCAAGTCAGCGTTTGCGATGATGGTCCTGGTATACCACAAGAAAATCGCGATCGCATTTTTGAAGACCACTTCCGCCTTAAGCGAGACGAAGCTATAGAAGGCTATGGCTTGGGCTTAGCCTTATGTCAAAAGATTATCCGTGCCCACTATGGTCGCATTTGGGTTGATTCACCTATCAAGGGTGGCAGCTGTTTTCACTTCACCTTACCGATTTATCGATAGGAAATGGGGTTGAAGGTACAAGCTTTAAGGTTTAAAGCGCTTTATCAGTTGAATCGATCAGGTAATCGCGCTTTACTGCATCTAATAATTATGAGAAGCGAGCTAAGCTACTATCAGTAAGCTACTATCAGGGATTCAGTCTCAGAGTTCCAAAAGTTAAATGCGAGAAACCTTAGCTGACACTTTACCCACAACTAGCAGTGACACTTCATACTTCATACTTTCTCCCCTCTTGAGAGCGCAAAGCCGCAATAATCTGAGTATTGGCTTTGGGGAAGGGAAACTGATCTACTTCATCTAAGGTGACCCAGCGAATCTCATCACATTCAATAGGTTGCGGAACACCACTGAGATGGCGACAGTGGTGTACACTTAGCACCACACGGAAGTGGCTGTAGGCGTGATTGATTGTGATCAGGTGTTCCCCAACCTCAATCTCAATGCCCAATTCTTCCTGAATTTCTCGTTTAATACATTCCGGGACAGTTTCACCAAGCTCAATTTTGCCACCAGGAAACTCCCAAAGACCACCCAATAAGCCTTTTGCAGGTCGGCGGTCGATTAGAATTTGTCCCTGGTCGTTCCAGATCACAGCGACACCGATATTTTTTGTGGGTAGGGGAGAAGATGGTTCACGCATAGGTATTTCAGATTGAATACCTAGATTGTAAGCCTGACAGTAAGATTTCCAGGGACAATCAGGACAATTGGGAGTTTTCCGAGTACATATAGTTGCTCCCAAATCCATTAGTCCTTGATTAAACTCTCGGGGATGTTGATGATCCAGTAAGGCTTCTGATAGCTTCCATAATTGTTGAGTGGCTTTGGCAGGTGGTATCGGCAATGCTACCAATCGTGCTAGTACTCGTTTAACATTACCATCGAGAATAGCCACTGGCTGATTGAAGGCAGCACTTAGAATACCACCTGCTGTTGTTTTACCAATTCCTGATAAGGCTAAAACCTGGCTCAGCTCTTGGGGAAAAACACCACCATGAGACTGCATAATTAGTTTAGCGCAGGCGTGCAAGTTGCGAGCACGGGAGTAATATCCCAGACCCTCCCAAGCTTTGAGGACTTCCTGTAATTCAGCAGATGCCAGATGTTCGAGGGTGGGAAATTGCTCCATCCAGCGGTGATAGTAGGGAATGACCGTTTTGACCTGGGTCTGCTGTAACATAATTTCAGACACCCAGATGCTATAGGGTTCCCAATTTCGTCGCCAAGGTAAATCTCGACCAGCTCTGGCATACCAGTCCAAGAGTGATCTTCTTTGGTCCTCAATAATGGAAACCGACAGACTCAGATTATGATCTGCCGATATTCGATTGGGCATTTTCTCGCTTAAATCTATAGATTCAGCCCTTTTAGGCCAAGGTTTGACTAATCTTCCTCCAGAGATTGAGATTCAGCTATTTGCAAAGACTTGTCAAAAACCATACGTTGTTCAGCGTTCCTAAGGAAATAGCCGCTAACCATGGCTGAAGCCAAAAGGCGACCTAGATTCTCACGGCTAGTACTGATAGTTACGCCAAAGTCTTGGGAAGGCAAGTTTCCCAACATTCCCATAATATTGTTTTCCATCACCTGATAGACTTCCGAAGACGTTGGTCTAGACAGCTGGGTAATGGTTTCTGGACTCATTGATTGAACATACTGCCAAAGTAAATTATTGTCAGAATCTTTATCAAAGAATTCAGGAACATGATTGGGATTGGATGCGTTATTCACCGTTTTACCTCCTAGCGATGGCTAATTCCGGTTTTTCTACTAGAGTTGGCAGCCAATGATGGTGTTTATCTGTTTAGCTCTACTGCTTCGTATTTGTAATTACTTTAACAGGCAAGTGATCATGGCAAAGTAGGTGGAACCGAACCATCTAGGATCTGATTTTCTCACCTATTGGTCATTAGTCATTGGTGATTGTAGCTAATGACTAATGACTAATGACTAATGACTAAACCGACTCAGAAAAAATTAACTCGCTGGGATATATTCCCGCATATCCCCTTGACGCTTACGAAGTTTAGCGATCGCTTCTCGTTCGATTTGTCGCACTCGTTCACGGCTGATGTTGAGGTGTTGACCAATTTTGGCTAATGTCATTGGTTCTTCCTCTGCCAAGCCATAACGAAGTCTCAACACCTGCCTCTGCTGCGGTGTCAAATCATCCATGAATTTCTCTAAGTCTAGCTGCATTAACGATTGAGTCACAAAGTCTTCTGGTCCAGGACCGGTGTCTTCGAGCAACTCAACCAATTCTGTATCTTTGTTATCCCCCACTCGCAACTCCAAAGATAGGGGTTGACGTGCTTGCTCGAAGTACTCCCGCAATTGTGATGGTGTTAGGTTCAACTCAATTGCCAATTCTGAGATAGTAGCTGTTCGTCCCAGCTTTTGGGAAAGTTGGCGCTGGGCTTTTTTGATTTTGTTTAACTTCTCGGTAATATGGATAGGAAGGCGAATCGTGCGCCCTTTTTCTGCGATCGCACGAGTAATTGCCTGCCTTATCCACCAGTAGGCGTAGGTAGAAAAACGATAGCCTTTGGTAGGGTCAAATTTTTCTACACCCCGCTGCAAGCCGATGGTTCCCTCTTGAATCAAGTCCAGCAACTCAAGATTACGCTTAATGTATTTCTTTGCCACTGCCACCACCAATCGCAAATTGGCTTCCACCATCTTGCGTTTAGCGGATTCACCAACAGCGATGCTAGACTTTAACTGAGAATCCGTTAAGCAAGATGCTGTTGCCCACTCAGAAAACGTAGGTTCACGACCCAGCTGTTGGACAAGGGACTCTTTGACTTGCTTTAAGGTTGTTAACTGCTTAACCTTTTTCCCGTAAAAAATTTCCTGCTCATGGGTCAGTAATGGTACACGACCGATTTCCTTTAAATAGGTACGAACTAAATCTGTAGAGTCCTGAGCGGTTTTCATTGGATTCGATGGCGTTATCAGTGATATTTAAATTAAGAAAATTAAAGCAAACCATGCTGGTTTTCCAAACCAGATGATAAGCTTTGTGGGATTTGAGTTAAATTATTTTAATAAATTTAACATAACTTAACTAAATTCCCGAAGAGGGTGTAAGGTAAGATGACCCAAACAGTTTGGATTGCCAGACACGGAAACCGCCTTGACTTTGTTAACCCCGAATGGTTCAACATGGCAGAGCGACCCTATGATCCACCGCTTTCAGTAGATGGGGAACTGCAAGCAGCGCAACTGGGTCAACGCCTTGTAGGAAAAGGAATTAGGCATATATTCGCCTCACCGTTTTTACGAACTGTCCAAACGGCTAACCAAGTCGCAGAAATTCTGGATTTACCTATTAAGCTAGAGTTGGGTTTAAGTGAATGGCTCAATCCTGAGTGGATGGCAACTGAACCAGAAAGACTGCCTAATGAAGTATTGCACAAGCAGTTTCAGCGAATTGACACCAGTTATACTTCCTGTGTAATCCCTGAATATCCAGAAACAAGTGTTGCTTTACTCAAACGAACAGGTGAAACGGCACAACGTATCACCGCTCAATTTTCAGAAGATTTACTACTGGTTGGTCACGGACCATCAGTAGTTGGAACCACTCAGGGACTAGTGGGTGCCACACAAGACATTAAAGCATCCTTGTGCTGTTTAGTTAAACTAGTGCGCCAAGAAAAACAGTGGGTGATGGAACTTAATGGAGATACCTCTCACCTGAGTCAGACAGAAGATGTCATCCGGTTTAATTGAAGGGTATAAGCTTCAATAGTATACGAAGGTTTTTTTGTCAAAAGTCTACAGCCATAGTCTCCTTTGACTCATCATCTCACACTTCCTTTCGCCCAAGGGGCGACAGTGGCGCGAACGGGTAAGACCTAGAGCTAATCTGGCTGAGAAACGCGCTTTGACCCATAACCAATCACCAAAGACCAATAATACACTAACTGTTCGTAAATTTACAGGTTTCAAGATAGACAAACTAGCTAAGACACCGTAGTTTCCACGAGGGCTAGAAATTAAGACTGTGCAACAATTTAGGCATCATAGGGTGGTGTAATATCTTACCATCACCTAAGGTTGGGCGGCGAGTGTTGCCCCTATTTTCTTGGTATGGGCATGAATCGACGCCTTGCAATGGTCAGTGGTCAATGGTCAGCTTGCTAGCATGTAATTAGCACTTAGCCCATAACTAAAAGCTAGTAGCTGCGTGCGCAACTGACAATGGACAACTGACCTCAAATCCCCCGAATTGATTGGTGGGGATGGGCTGAAAATTATGGTACAGCGTGGAGTTGATGGCGGTTGAATCTATGTCCAGTCTAGGCTAGACAGTTCCGCTTTTAGCTAATTTTATTGGTTATGTTACCTGAGCATACACCCATGGAATCGAGCACTGGACATCAAAGAGTGGACTATCACCTCTTGAAAGTCCAAGCGGAAATGATTAACCAGATTGCCCAGGTTACACGGGGGACGTTAGTCCTCAATGAATTGCTACCCACCATAGCTAATCAATTACATCAAATCTTGCAAGTGAGTGGCTGTTTAATGTTTCCCACTCACGACGACCCTCCACCTATGGCAACTCATCAAGTTAGCTTTCCCATTACCCAATCAGTGGAGAGTACAGCCGAGCCATGTCTGATCGAGGTATTTCGGAACCTATTTCAGAGTTATCACTCCTGGCTAGCTCAGGGCAAACCGTTGATTATTCCTGAATCAGAGGGAAAACTCCCACCAGAACTGAGGCAATTAACCTATCCATGTGACCTGCGTGCCATCATGATGGTGCCACTGCTGCATGGGCAGTCTTGTCTGGGTAGTATCACCTTGTATCAGTGCGATCACGAACGAGAATGGAGAATCCAAGAAATTGCCTTTATCCGAGAGATCGCCGATCATTTTGCCATTGCCCTAACCCACCAAGAACTCCAGCAACTCTATCAAAAACAAAGCCAAGAACTTAAACAAAAAGAGTCTGCACTAAAAGTAAGCGAGGCTAGAAACCGAGCCCTCTTAGAAGCCATACCAGATGTAATCTTTCGTGTCAATCGGGATGGCTTTTATTTGGATTGGAAAGCGGCCAAAGAAAACCCTGTGCTGTTTCTCACCGATAACTGTATTGGGAAACATTTACATAACTGTTTACCCACTGAGGTAGCAGGATTAATTTGGGAGCATGTGGAAATAGCCCTAGAAAGTGATGTGATGCAAGTTATTGAGTCCCCAGTCAGACAAGATGGTAAACTCCGCTACTTTGAGGCTCGTATTGTTAAAAGTGGGTTAGATGAAGTTGCTGTTATTGTCCAGGATATCACTGAGCGTATTGAAGCACGACTCACCCTAGCACAAGTCAATGATGCTTTGGAAGTCAGAGTTCAACAACGTACCGCTGCTCTGAGGAAAGCGAACCAAGCACTCAAGGGGGAGATTATTGAGCGCCAGAAGGCAGAAGAGCAGTTGCGGCAGAGTGAAGAGCGGTTTCGTAATGTCGTAGAAATTAGTAGCAATTGGATGTGGGAGATGGATGAAAATGCTGTCTATACCTACGCTAGTCCCAAAATCTGGGATTTACTCGGTTATGAACCATCAGAAGTAGTGGGCAAAACTCCGTTTGACTTAATGTCACAGGAAGAGGCAAAACGTGTGATGGAAATTTTGGCTTCCTTTACCGTTTTAAAACACCCCTTTAGCAACTTGGAAAATACCAGAATTCACAAAAATAGTCAGTTAGTGGTTCTGGAAACCAGTGGTGTACCAATTTTTGATCGTCTTGGCAAGTTTTGTGGTTATCGAGGGGTTGATAGAGATATCACTAAACGGAAAGAAACGGAAGTAGAAATTATCAATGCACTGGCTAAAGAAAAACAACTTGGGGAGCTAAAATCTCGGTTTATTACCATGACATCTCACGAATTTCGTACCCCTCTAACAACGATTTTTTCATCAGCAGAGTTACTGGAACATTACGGTAATAAATGGTCAGAATGTAAAAAAAATAATCACCTACATCGCATTCAAAACATGGTTCAACATATGACCAGAATTTTGAATGATATCTTGCTTATTGGCAAGGTAGAAGCCGGTAAAATAGAGTTACAGCTAAAGCCGATAGACTTGGAAAGTTTTTGCACCGATTTAATTTATAAAATCCAGCTTAATGACCGAAATGAGCACACAATAAAATTTACTTATAGCTTAGAAAATTTTGAAAAAAAATTAGGTAGTAATCATGGAAAAAATAATGCGGCTAGTTCGTTCTTATCCGCCCGACCGTATATGGATGAAAAATTGCTTAGGCAAATTTTGGATAATTTGCTGAGTAATGCACTGAAGTATTCTCCCAAAGGTAGCACGGTTGAGATTAAACTCACTTGCTCTGCCAATCAGGCTATCTTTAAAATCAGCGATCAAGGTATTGGTATTCCTGAAGAAGACCAAGGACTACTCTTTGAGACGTTCCATCGAGGTACGAATGTCGGGACAATTACCGGCACTGGCTTAGGACTGGCAATTGTCAAAAAGTGTCTCGATATCTACGAAGGTCAAATTGATCTAGAAAGTGAAGTAACTGTCGGTACAACGTTTACTGTAACCCTGCCAATATATTACTTGCTATCAAATTAATCATGAGAAAAATATTAGTGATTGAAGATGAAGAGTTTGTCCGGGAAAACATTATAGAACTCCTGGACGCTGAAGGGTTTGATGTCATTGGAGCAGAAAATGGTCGTGTTGGTGTTAATTTAGCTAAAGGAACTATCCCAGATTTAATTATCTGTGATGTCATGATGCCGGAAATGGACGGTTACAGTGTCTTAACATCCCTTCGTCAAGACTCAATGATGGCAACAGTTCCCTTTATTTTTTTAACGGCAAAGGCGGCTAAAAATGATTTTCGTCAGGGTATGGAACTAGGAGCAGACGACTATATTACCAAACCCTTTACCAGAGCAGAACTTCTAGGGTCAATTGCCAGTAGACTCAAAAAAAAAGCTGCTGTTCATAAGCATTACAATACTGAACTTCAGGAAGCTAAAAATAAACTCAATTACTTGATCCACCATGACAGCTTGACCAACCTACCTAATCGGCTGTCGTTGCGAGAACGGTTTAAGCAAGTAAAACAACACATCGACGATAATCAAAAACTGGTTACCTTTCTGTGTTTGGGTTTAGATCGGTTTAATCAAGTTAACAATAATCTCGGTCATTTTTGGGGGGATTACTTACTAAAATTTGTTGCTCAACGCCTCACTAATTTTGTGGATAGTCAGGGTACAGTTGCTCGTTTAAATGGCGATCAATTTGCTGTTATTATAGCCACAGCTCAACACAAAAAAGATGTCATCAATCTTGTCCAAAGCATTCTTGACAGCCTCTCTCAAACCATCGTTCTGGATGATCAAGAAGTTTTTATCACCGCCAGTATTGGTATTGCCATTTATCCCCGTGATGGTGAAGACGTTGAACAATTACTCAATCATGCCAACCAGGGGATGCTTGAGGCAAAGCGTCACGGTGGTGATCAATATCAGTTTTACACCAGTGCATTGAATGTCAATTCTTCAAATCATCTTACCTTGCAGAGTAGCTTACGCTATGCTTTGGAACGGGAAGAATTTCAGGTTTACTATCAACCCCAAATCAGTCTTGAGACAGGAAAAATTGTTGGTGCTGAAGCTCTATTACGTTGGCATCATCCAGAACTCGGTTTGGTTCCCCCAGCAAAATTTATTCCAATCGCCGAAGAAACGGGTCTGATTCTATCCATTGGAGAATGGGTATTACAGCAGGCTTGTCAGCAAGCTAAACTCTGGCAAAATGATGGATTTACCTCTTTTCGTATAGCAGTAAATTTATCAGGTCGTCAATTTAATAAACCGGAATTTTACCATAATTTAGTAAAGATTTTGCAGTCAACTGAGTTAACCTATCGAACTCTAGAATTAGAACTAACTGAAAGTATACTAGTAAAAAACACTGAGACGGCTATTCGTCAGTTAAATGAGTTTAAAAACCTAGGCTTAGAAATTGCAATTGATGATTTTGGTACCGGATATTCTTCATTAAGCTATTTACAACAATTTCCCTTTGATGTTCTCAAAATTGATCAGTGCTTTGTCCGTAATATTGTGCATAAGCCTAACCAGGCTGCTATTACTAAGGCAATTATACAAATGGCAAAAAGTTTAAATCTACAACTGATTGCTGAAGGAGTAGAAACTCAAGAAGAATTTGCTTTTATTTATTCTCATAAATGTGATCGAGTTCAGGGTCACTTGATTAGTAGGGCTTTACCAGCGCCGGAATTTAAACGTTTGCTCAATAGCGGTATTGGTTTCCCACTACCTCAAGTCAATTAGATTAGTTTTACAAAGCGGAAAAAAATGGTAAGAACAAAAATTCTGTTAATTGAAGATGAACCTTCAGTACGAGAAAATATACTGGAGTTACTGGAGGCTGAGGATTTTGAGGCGATTGCTGGTAGTAATGGTCGGATTGGTATTGAGTTAGCCCAGAATGAATCGCCGGATTTGATTATTTGCGATGTCATGATGCCAGAACTTGATGGTTATCAGGTATTGCAGACCTTGCGTAAACATCCTGCTACGGCAACTATTCCTTTTATGTTTCTCACAGCTAGAGCTGAAAAAACTGATCAGCGCCAAGGAATGGAATTAGGAGCAGATGATTATCTAACCAAGCCATTTACTAGAGTAGAACTACTAGGAGCAATTACTACTCGATTGGAAAAGCAAGCTGCCCTTGAGTTGCAAAAAGATAAAAAACTGGATGATTTGCGTAGTCATATTACACTGTCTTTGCCCTATGAAATGGATAAACCCCTAAATCGGATTCTGGATATTTCTAAACTAATCATGGAGAAATGGGAAAGTTTGGAACGATATCAAATTAAGACTATGGCAGAAGATATCCATCATTCGGGTGAAAGGTTATTAAGGTTAATTCAGAACTTTTTACTTTATGCAGAGCTTGAAATAATCGCTACAGATTCCAAGAAAATTGAAAATTTGCGAAAGACTACCAGTAAATTGCCTAATCCGGTTCTGGCTAATTTGATTCAGAATCTTGCTCAAAAGACAGGACGGGTTGCGGATTTGCAATTAGATTGGCGAGAGGCTACTATTGCTATGTCGCAAAACCGACTTAATAAAATGTTGGAAGAGTTAATTAATAATGCCTTTAAATTCTCACAAGAGGGAACACCTGTTTGGGTAAATAGCTATTCAGAAAATAATAGGTTGATCTTGTCAGTCCACGACAAGGGACAAGGGATATCTGAAGCTGAAATGGCCGAATTGGAAGCGGACTTACAGTTTAAAGGTAACCTCTACGAACAACAAGGCTCAGGCTTGGGGCTGGTGATTGCTAAACGTCTAGTTGACTTACACGGTGGTAAATTAACAATACATAGTACACTAGGAGAACAAACTACAGTGCAAGTAATGCTACCCCTAATCTCCAAAGGGCTACTCCCTTGACCAAGAACCATTTAGGATCTACCATTTACCATGGACTTTCTTTCCTTAAGTTGGTAGCTATCCTAGGAGAGAGAATAATATATTTTTAGGAGATGACTTGGGTAGGTTATATTTAAACCAAGAAGTGGAGGTATTTTGTTAGTTGGGTTGTAATCAACTTAACCGTTATGGCAGGACATAGTAAATGGGCAAATATTAAGCGTCAGAAAGCGAGGGTTGATGCAGTTAAAGGTAAGACCTTTGCTAAAATCTCTCGGGAGATTATAGTAGCTGCTCGCAATGGTATCCCGGATCCGGAGGGTAATTTTCAGCTGCGGCAAGCGGTGGAAAAGGCGAAGGCAGCAGGGATTCCTAATGACAACATTGAAAGAGCGATCGCAAAAGGAGCCGGTACCCTAGGCAATGAGAGTGACAATCTTGAAGAGATTCGTTATGAGGGGTATGGTCCAGGAGGCGTTGCGATCTTGATAGAAGCTTTTACTGATAATCGGAATCGGACAGCAGCTGACCTGCGCTCAGGATTTACTAAAAATGGTGGTAATCTGGGTGAAACAGGCTGTGTTAGCTGGATGTTTGAGCAAAAGGGTGTCGTTACGCTTACCGGTGATATCACAGAAGACCATTTGTTAGAAGCATCCCTTGAAGGGGGAGCTCAAACTTATGAGTTGAACGAGGATTCCGAAGGTGTAACGGCTGAGGTATTTACAGAAGTTAGCAACCTGGAAAACCTGAGTCAAATTTTGAAAAATCAGGGCTTTGAGGTGAGTGAGGTGCAGTTGCGCTGGATTCCTAGTAATACGGTGGAAGTGACTGACCCAGATCTGGCGCGGACGCTTTTAAAATTAATGGATGCTCTGGAAGACTTGGAGGATGTACAAAATGTTACCGCCAATTTCGAGATGTCCGATCAGCTGATGTCCCTGAGCATGATCTAGCAGATAGAATATTATAAACCACTATAGGTAATTTTAAATGTTTCTATCTGCCAAGACAAAGCAAAAGCGAACAGATCACCAAAAGGTCTTAATGGCTAGATGCCCAGGCATCGCTCCCCCCCGATTGCGCAAGAGGAGAGTTTTAGCTAAGTCCGGTGCTTTGTCCCAGGATGGATACAAGCCAAACCATCTTATCTTCAAGCAGTTCTTAAATAACCAGCCTCTCAAACTCACATTTAAGAATGGGCAAACTGCTTGTGCTATTCAAGTGGATCATTCTGTGGACTTGTCTGGTGCCCTGAACCAAATCGGCCTTGACGGCTCCCGTCCGGTTCTAGTGGTAGTCGGTGGGGCAAGTAAGATGAGTGATCAGAGTATGGCTCGTCTGCGCCTGTTGTTTGTCAATGTACTAGCTCCCATTGCTGAAACCCTGGGAGCATGTGTGGTGGATGGCGGTACCGATACTGGCGTGATGCAGATGATGGGGCAAGCTCGTGCTGAGATTGCTGGCACCTTTCCCTTAGTAGGTATTGCCCCAGTGGGCAAGATTGCGCTTCCTGATGCACCCCCCTCATCTTCTGGTCAAACATCACTGGAGCCAAATCATACTCATTTTATGCTGATTCCTGGGTCTACCTGGGGTGATGAATCCCCCTGGTTGGCTCGTATAGCTACTACCCTGGCAGACGGAAAGCCATCAGTCACAGTAATGGCTAACGGTGGGGCGATTACCTTGCTAGACTTATTTGAAAACAAGAAAGCTGGACGACCATTGATAGTTCTTGGGGGCAGTGGTCGGTTGGCAGATGAAATTACTATGGCAGTACGGTATCCAGAACAAGAAGCACGAGAATCTGTTACCGAACTATTACAACCAAATCACTTGCAACAAAATCATTTGACCTGTTACGACCTCTCACAACCATTCAGTGAATTGACTAAAATCATCATGGAGGGACAGACCAGACAGTCAAGGTACACAGTCAAGAGTACATAAGCTAAAACGCATTTTAAATCCGTTTTAGCAATGGCTTTAGGCATGCATGGCTATTGGCAAAAGGGGACTGAGATCTATCTTTTTTATGTGATTTCACGCGCTTATACAGTTTAAATGCACAACAGCTTAGACTGCCATGACGTCAGAAGTTGAGCCTACATACTCCCCTGGGCCAAGCCCAACCCTCAAACGTGCTTGGGAACGTCAGCGTACCTATAGCAAAAATGCCACAGCGGCTCAGAAACGTTTCTTCCTGCTGCGGATAGGAATTCTGGTATTGAGTGTGTTGGCTACCTTGCTAGCTGTGGTCCACTCAGAGTTGGTAGACGTCCTTGGTGAGTCACACCAGACGGTCAAAGTAATTCACTACGTTCTTCTACTAGTGCCAATTGCTCTCAGTGTACTACTAGCAGGTGCAGTTAAGTTCGACAAAGGTGGCAATTGGATTCTGTTACGGGGTAGTGCCGAGGCAATTAAAAGGGAAATTTACTGTTACCGTGCGCAAGTTGGGGAATACAGTGATAACACCTCGCGGGATGCTAAGCTGGCACGTAAGGTCAAGGTGATTAGTCAAAGGCTAAAGGGAACCACAGTTCACCACACTAGTTTTAGCCCCTACGAGGGGGAAGTTTCCCGTAGAAAACGCTCATCCTTAAGCAAAGACAAGAAAAGCAAGGACAAGAAACATCAGGAAGCTCAACAGCATCATCAAGACGATAAGTTTTCTGACCTCACCCCCGAAAACTACCTAGTCTGGCGAGTGGAAGACCAGTTTAAGTGGTACCGAAAGCGAACTAGGAAACTTGATATACAATTGCATGGCTACCAGTGGGGGGTATATATCTTGGGCGGTGTGGGTTCATTTCTGGTAGCGCTGGGTCAAGACACCTCGGTGGCGGTCACTACAGCCTTAGCTGCGGCATTTTCTAGTTTCCTGGAATTGAAACGGGTTGAGACAACGCTGATTGCCTACAACCAAGCAGCTGATGATTTGTACGATATAAGCACTTGGTGGCATGGTCTCTCAGACCAGGAAAAATTGGATAAATTTGACTTATTGGTGATCAGTACAGAGAAAACCATCCAAAGCGAAAATGTAGGCTGGGTGCAAGAGATGAATGATGCACTAGCAGAACTCTATGGTGAAACCGAGCAGTCGGAGGCTGAGGAAAAAAACACCTCTCCGTCTAAGAAAGTCGATACTAAATGAGATCATTTATAATATCATTTACGTGCTTGACAGACTGGCTTTCTTGTGGTGAGCATTTAGCCCATGGGCAGAGCACCAGAGGTGACACCTAAATCCTAACTATTCTTTAGCTGCTCCCCATTGGCTATATCCGTTACCCATCCGTTACCCATCCGTTGCCCCTATTTCCTTGTCTTGATGCAAAGCGCGAGTGGTTTGTTCGCGAAGCGTCGGCTACGCCGAAGTTACCGTAAGACAGGCTCGCCTTAATCAATAAGTTTTAATCATGCATCTGCATAGCCTACCAACCATTTTGGCTCAACGTAATCAGGTTTCGTCTCCGGGGAAACCCCCAAGACCGTAATGGTGCGTTTTCCGTAGGCGAATTAAATTCGCCACGGGTCGCACCTCTGCATCGCTCTGACAACTCTTCAAGCTTGCTCGATTTACGAAATCCAGGGTGTTACAAGTGTAGTGTTAAGTAGATCTCCTCACCTACACCCCTGGACAAATGACTACATTTTTCGATGCCTTTATCTCCTACGGACGTGCTGACAGCAAAGCCTTTGCTACTAAACTTGAAGCTAGATTAACACAATTGGGCTTAACGGTCTGGTTTGACCAGAAAGACATTCCGCCTGCTGTAGATTGGCAGCATCAGATTGATAATGGCATTGAGAGAACTCATAACTTCATTTTTATCATTTCCCCCCATTCCGTTAATTCAAAATACTGCCTCAAAGAAATTGAACTGGCTATTAAATACAATAAACGCATTATTCCTTTAGTGCATGTTAAATCCCCTCGGGACAAAATTCCTACGATTATCCGTAAACTTAACTGGATTTATTTCCAAGATAAAATCAACGATTTTGAAGCATCCTTTAAACAATTAATGAATTCCATCCGTAAGCATGCTGATTATGTAGAACAGCATACTCGGTTTTTAGTTAAAGCTTTGGAGTGGGACAGAAATCAACAACAAACTAACCACCTGTTAATCCAATCAGAACGGATTCAAGCTGAATCTTGGTTAAAGGTGCGGTTTAAAAAAGAGCAGGCTCCTTGTGTGCCAACGGATTTACATTGTGAGTTTATTTGTGAAAGCACCAATAATGCCAATAACTTAATGACCCAAGTGTTTATATCTTATTCTGATAAAGATCAAGAGATAAAGGATAAAATTGCCAAAACCATGATGCGGGAAGGAATCACAATCTGGAAACTTGAAACGGATATTAAAACCGGTATAGACTTCCAAGCGGCAATCAACCAAGGAATCGAGGAAGCTGATAATCTCATTTACTTAATTTCAACCAATTCGATTCAATCAAAATACTGTCAGCAAGAACTTGAACACGCCTTTGAGCACAATAAACGTATTATATTTATACTGATTGAAGACACGGATATCGACCAAATACCACCAAAAATTCGCTCCTTACAATTCCTAGATTTTACTAAGTATACTAATGAAGCCAACTATCGCTTCATGGCTGCTCAATTATTAAAAGAATTAAATCAAGATGCTCTCTATTACGAAGAGCATAAGCTTTTGTTAGTAAAAGCCCTAAAATGGCTGACCCAAAACCGCAATTCTAGCATTTTATTGCGGGGTCACAATTTAAACTATTACGAAAACTGGCTGAAAGTAAATCGGCAACGCCTGGAACATCCACCCCTAGGATTACATGAAGAATTTCTTGCGGCTAGCAGGAATCAACAGCATGAATCTTATCTAGACGTTTTTATTTCTTATTCCCGTACTGATTCAGATTTGGCTAGAAAGTTAAATGAGGCATTGCAGTTACAGGGTAAAACTACTTGGTTTGACCAAGAAAGTATTCCTCCGGGCAGTGATTTTCAGGAGGAAATATATCGGGGAATTGAACAGTCTGATAATTTCTTATTTATTATTTCCCCTGCTTCCGTAAATTCACCCTACTGTGCTGGGGAGGTAGAGTATGCTCAGACATTAAATAAACGGTTTGTGACTGTGCTTTCTACACAGGTACCAGCAACAGTGCTACATCCTGGATTAGCTAGCATCCAGTGGATTGATTTCAACAGGCATCGAGGAGATTTTTATCCCAATTTCAGTGAATTGGTCAGAACCCTTGATACTGACCGAGAGCATGTGCGCAGTCACACCAAATGGTTGCAACGAGCTAGGGAATGGGAGCAGTCTAACCAAGATACGGATTTGCTGTTGCGTGGCAGTGAATTTTCTATTGCCCAACAATGGTTGCTTAATGCCGAGACCAATGATAAACAGCCGACTGCGATACTTTTACACAAGGACTATATTGCTAAAAGTGGGGATGCCATATCGATTTTGACAAAACGGGAAAAGCGTCGATTAGTTATCTTACGGTTATCCCTTACTTTGATGAGTGCAGCATTTGCAGCAGCTGTTGGCTTTGGCTTGGTTGCTTTCATGCAATCGAAACGAGCAGAAATGGTAAGCGTTGGTCACATTAATGCTCTGAGTCGATATTCACTGGCTCTGAGAGAATCACATCAGGAATTTGATGCCCTGATCGAAGCAATCAGGGCTGCACGGCAACTGCAAAAACAGAGACGCAGTGTAAAACCTGAAACTGAGGCTCTGGTTAGGACAGCATTGCACGGAGCAGTGTCTTGGGTCAGAGAATACAACCGTTTGGTAGGCCATAACAGTTGGGTTACTAGTGTTAGTTTTAGCCCTGACGGTAATCTGATTGCTTCTGCTAGTAAAGACCATACTGTCAAACTTTGGAGCCGCAAGGGTAAGCCACTCCAAACCTTGAAGGGACATGAGGCTACGGTTTGGAATGTTAGTTTCAGCCCAGATGGCAAGACTATTGCTACAGCTAGTCAGGATAAGACGGTCAAACTGTGGAGCTTAGACGGGAAAAACCTCCAAACCTTTAAAGGACATCAGCGTGGAGTGAGGAGCGTGAGTTTTAGTCCGGACGGCAGGATGCTGGCTACGGCTAGTAATGATAATACTGTCAAGTTGTGGAGCCTCAATGGCAAGCAACTCCAAACTTTGGAGGGGATTGCGCCTGGATATGGCAGCATCAGCTTTAGTCCGGATGGCAAAATTCTGGCTTCTGCTGGAAGTAACAATACTATCAAACTCTGGCACCTAGACGGGAGAAGTATTGCAACGTTCAAGGGGCATCAGGCTGAGGTTTATAGCGTCAGTTTCTCACCCCAAGGCAAGATGATTGCTTCTGCTAGTGAGGATAAGACTATTAAACTCTGGAGCCTTGATGGTCGGGAACTGAAGACTTTTCCAAAGAAATTCCCTGGAGTCAGAAGCGTCAGGTTCAGCCCGGATGGCAAAACCCTCGCCTCTGCTAGTCGGTATAAAACCGTTAAACTCTGGAGCCTTGATGGCTCGGAACTCCAAACCTTGCGAGGGCATCAGGCTGGGGCTTATGACCTTAGCTTTAGCCCAGATGGCAAGACCCTGGCTAGTGCTGGTGAAGATAAAACAATTAAACTCTGGCGCTTAGATGCGAAAACACCTCGCACCTTCAAGGGTCATAGGAGTAATGTCTGGAGTGTTAGTTTTAGCCCAGATGGCAAAACTTTGGCTAGTGCTAGTGACGATAAAACTGCTAAGCTATGGCATTTAGATTACACCTGTGGCAAGGAAGGATTAGGGGAGAGAAGCTCTAGTCAAATTATCAATTTTATGGATTTTTGTTTGACCCCAAAAGTTCTAGACAGCCACAGGGATGCAGTGTTTAGTGTTAGTTTCAGCCCCGATGGCAAAACTATTGCTACAGGTAGCCGGGATAGTAGGGTTAGACTTTGGAGTAAGGATGGTAAAAAAATCCAAACACTCCAGGGGCATCAGGGTGGAGTCTTTAGCGTTAGTTTCAGCCCTGACAGTCAGACTATTGTATCTGGCAGTTGGGATAAAGCTGTCAAGCTTTGGAGTTTTAAAGGAAGAGAACGCCAAAGGTTGAAAAAGCTGAGGGCTGGGGTTAGAAGTGTTAATTTTAGTCCCGATGGTCTGATGATTGCTGCTGGTAGTGATGATAATACTATTAAGCTTTGGCGTCGGGGAAACTTATGTCATGGTGAGTTAAAACCAGCAAAATTAAAACCAGCAAACTTAAAACCAGCAGTTGGATCAGACCATAACACAAATTTTTTGCCTTTTTGCTTAACTCCTACCATCCTCAAAGGTCATGATGATGTGATTTGGACTGTCAGTTTTAGTCCCGACAGTCAGATGCTTGTCTCTGGTAGTGAAGACGAAACGGTTAAACTTTGGAGTAGAGACGGTAAAGAAATCCGAACTCTCAAAGGGCATAAGGGTAAGGTGTTTAGCGTCAGTTTCAGCCCAGATGGCAAGATGATTGCTTCGGCTAGTGGTGACAAAACGGTTAAACTCTGGAATTTGAAGGGGCAAGAAATTGAAACTCTGATTGGACATAATGATGGCGTTTTTAGCCTCAGTTTCAGTCCCGATGGCAAAATGCTGGCTTCATCTGACTCCAGTGGCAATGTGATTATGTGGGATATGGATATAAGTTTAGATTTCAATGACCTTCTCGGTCGGGCTTGTGATTGGGTAGGGGATTATCTCAAGCACAATTCTGCAATCGATGAAAGCGATCGCACTCTTTGTCATGGCATTAAACCCAAATCAAAATAGATTGGATTAAGAAAAGGCAATAGGCAAGCTAGCTATAGGCAAGAGGCAAGCTAGCTATAGGCAATAGGCAAGCTATACTACTCCTAAATGATAATAGAGAAAGCCTCATAAGTGCCTAAATTAGGCATAGTAAATAATCGATATTCAATAAATAATTCAAATAATTTCTTAGTGAGCTTGAAAGATTGACATCGTTG
>NZ_JAAHHM010000085.1:0-30139 GCF_010692445.1 Moorena sp. SIO3E8
TTTCTGGGCATAGTTACAGGGTCTTTGTCTTAATTGACTTATACCATAGCGCTAGTAAAATGTCTATGTCCGATTTGTACGGTTAAATACTGTATTATCCCTATTTTTAGGGTTCTGATTGCTAGGCATTCTATTGTTGAAAGTTAACCGGTTGTTCGCCTTTGGCGTTCCCGTAGGGTAGGTTAACCGGTTGAAGGTTAACCGGTTGTTCGCCTTTGGCGTTCCCGTAGGGTAGGTTAACCGGTTGAAAGTTAACTGGTTGAAGGTTAACCGGTTAAAGGTTAATCGGTTGTTCGCCTTTGGCGTTCCCGTAGGGTAGGTTAACCGGTTGTAAGCTTCAACCAAACAACCTAGGCTACTTCGGACGCCAAAGGCGAACAACCTTGGCCAATAGGCCACGCTACGCGAACAACCAAACAACCTTTAACCTTCAACCCAAATGACTTTTGATAGCAACTTGGTATCAAATTATGCTCCTGTAGCCCAATTGGCAGAGGCGACCGTTTTAAAAACGGTCAGTTGTGGGTTCGACTCCCACCAGGAGTACTAACGGGGTGTGGCGCAGTTTGGTAGCGCGCTTGCTTTGGGAGCAAGATGTCGCAGGTTCAAATCCTGTCACCCCGACTTTACCCCTGTGATGGAATTGGTAGACATCACTCCCCCAGAACGAGTGTCTTGCAGGATGAATGCTTCCCCCACCTGCTAAGCGAGGTGTGGGTATCCGTCTTGATTACAAGGGCACTTATCCCTCGCGACAGGCGGCATTCTCGCCGAACAACCAGGACTTTTGCTGGATTGTTCCCCCAAGTCGTTTCCGCTATAGGGCTTATGTTTAGGAACTTTTACCTAGAGTCTGACGTGTATAAACCGACTACAAAGGATTTACAGGCTTGATTTTCCTTTCGTTAAGAGGTCGTGCCTCCAGGTTGCTCAGAATCTTGTTCTGCCCTTTGCCGTACCGCTCAAGATAGATAAATTATATCGCAATTTGCCGCTCCTTGAACCCCACCTGCGTTCTCGTGGTGGGGGAATGCGTCGCTCATTTTTGTTCAAATCCTGTCGGGAGTAGCAATTATCCAGATGTGGCGCAGTTTGGTTTAGTCCAGTTGACCAACAGTGAATTGGTCATAAGCGGAAATTCTGCCCCTCGGATCCAAACCCCTGTAGCCCAATTGGCAGAGGCTCTAGGCTTAGAACCTAGGTGTTACTGGTTCAAATCCAGTCAGGGGTATCGCAGGGATGGAGCAAGAGTAGGCTCGCCAGGTTCATACCCTGGAAATCAGTGAGTGCAACTCTCACCCCTGCCACCAATTTGCAGGCATGATGTCATAAGCTGTTCAGCATTTAGATTGGGATACCTAAATTGTTCAAAGGGAACAGGGAACAGGGAATAGGGAACGGGGAATAACCAATTTAAATGCACATCAGCTTATCATCTCTGCTTGAATACTTATCATTGAAAGGAGTTCGTAAATTTAAATTTTTCAAGTAACAAACAACCAATAAAAAGTAACGATTTTCCTGATTTTAATAGTTATCAAGAGAACCTGAACAATCTTGCTAATTGTTCATAATTTCAAAAAAAGAGCTCTTTACTACTGTTCCCTGTTCCCTGTTCCCTGTTCCCTTTTTATATCAATACTATGTTTACCTATAAAATAAAACTACTTTATAAGTTAACTAACAGCAGGGTTTACAAGTGATTAGCTAGGAGATACAAATGAAGAGATAAGGAGGGTAAAATGACAACTATGACTGTCACAGATGCTCTAGCAGAGTTAACCTTGCTGCAAAAGCGCATTGACTCAGCCAGAGCAGCTTTGGACAACAACACCTTAATTTCTGTGGTTGAAGTCGGTCAAGTGCCAACAGGCTTCAAATCAAGAGAAGATTATGAGATAAAAGCTAAAGCGGCTTTGCAAAAAGTGGATGCCTTGATTGCCAGAAGGCGGACGATCAAGAGAGTAATTGTCTTATCCAATGCTTCTACAATGGTTACGATTGCTGACCAAGAGATGACTGTGGCAGAAGCGATTGAGATGAAGATGTTTATCAGGTATTATGAAGCAGTTATCGGTACTATGCAGTTAGCATATACTAAAACCCTGAATCACTATAAGACGGCACAAGCACGAGTCAAAGACAGACTTGATAAACTAGCTCTGGAAGTGTTGGGGCAGAATGCATCGGTTGGTTCACAGAAGTATCAATCCTTGGCAGATAGCTTTCTAGCTAGAGAAGGGGTTGAACTACTGGATCCTACTAACCTGGCTGAAGAACTTGAGAGACGACAGACCTTTATTGAACAGTTCAAGTCAACAGTTGATCGAGTACTCTCTATTAGCAATGCCAGGACAATGATCGAAATTCCCGATTAAAATAGTGATAGGTGCTGGTCACTCGAAAATCTCTAAATTTATGGTTTTTAAGTAAGATGGATAGCTCATGGTAGGGCACATGATTTTGGTTCATGAAGTGTTGGTTCAAATCCGACTCCATCTTCGGATAAATTTAAAGGTCAAAGGTTAAAATTTAACCCTTAAACCTCAATCATCAAACCTTAGCTTATCAACTTTCAAACCATAAAAGTCAACCATCGATAAAATCCAGGGACTATGGTTGTAGGTTCCATAAAACCTTGAGGTTTCCACCTGGCTGAGTGGTCAGCATTCTCACCTTTTTAAACAATGGGTATCAATCGGGAATCGGGAATCGGGAATCGGGAATCGGGAATCGGGAACTAACCCAACTATACTTGATATCATTACTTAATTCAGCAACGCAAATTTGCTAGTCTCATTAGTCAGCAACGATTATAGCAAGAATAAATCAATTATAAAAAAAATATCGTTTTTTATATTACCCAAAATCTTTCTATACTTGATTAAATCTTGTCTCTTGCCTCTTGCCTCTTGCCTCTTGCCTTTCCTTAAGGGAGTATATTCACAATTGAAATAAAAATACTATATGACAATTTATTTTTACGGTACTCGCCAAAAACCCTATGGTTGTTTTTCCAACTTCTCCCGACATGGCTTTGAGCTAGATGAATTGTGGTGGGCGACTAGTGAGCATTTCTTCCAAGCCCAAAAATTTGTGACCACTGATTCCTCTTGGTATGACAAAATCCGTGAGGCAAAAACACCAAAGGAAGCAGCAAAAATGGGACGCGATCGCGTAGCGTGGCCTACGGCCAATCGCTCTCATCCTCTTCGTGATGATTGGGAAAAAGTCAAAGATGAGATTATGCAGCGAGGAGTGTTACGAAAATTTGAAACCCATGGTGATCTTCGTCAGTTACTACTTGCTACAGGTGATCAGCTAATTGTTGAGAATTCACCCATAGATTATTACTGGGGTTGTGGTGCTGATGGTAGTGGTAAAAACAAACTAGGAGAGATTTTAATGACAGTCAGGGCAATATTGCGTGACAAGCAACTTGATGCTAACGATAGCATTTTTCTTTGAGTTGTGAACAGAGGATTTATAGAAAAAGGGAGCAGGGAGCAGGGAGCAGGGAGTAGTAGGAAAGAGATCCAAAAAGTTTTGATGTTATGAACAATCTTGCAAAAGTATTTTTATGATACTGTTTGCGTCAATTCTTGTCCACTGTTCCCTATTCCCTGTTCCCTGTTCCCGACAACTGCCGCGAAGTCTAATAATTAGGAATTTGTATTGTTTTAAACAACGTGGTGTCTGAAGCCAAAGTGGTCGCGGCGCTGGTTTGTGGAACCAGTCATAACGGGTTCAAGTCCCGTCAGACACCCTTAGGTGCGACCCGTGATGGCGAGCAATCCCTTGACCGTAGGTCACGCGGGGCGCGTTCGCCATCACGGAAAGCGCACCTTAAGGAAGATGCCGCCGAGTGGACGGCAATCGGTCTTGAAAACCGTGGTACGGCAGTGATGTTGTAGGGGTTCGATTCCTCCATCTTCCTCTAGCCACCAGAAGCCGAAAAGCGAGGCACTGTGCTGATAACGCAGTGGTAGGAGGGGCAGTACCTCCCTGGTGGATTTCCCTTCTACACGCGATGAAGCAAAGCTTCCGCTAAAAGCGATTGGCCTATGGCCACGCTACGCGAACGCTAACTTGATCAACTCCTGTGAAGCAGTTGATCAGCTAGACGAAGGTATGTTAGTCCTGGCACTACCCCAGGAATTTTATCATCCATCCCTGGATAGAGACCGAGATTTACCTCTCTGGGAAGATCGAGATGGGCAGCTCAAGCGATCGCTAAAGGAAAAAACAGTTGAAACAGATTCAAAATGTCTTAAACTAATGGCAAATGTATAGTTATAACATCAAAATAAATTTCTATGCAGCTTGGTCCTGGTTTATTAATAACATTTTTGTACTACTTCACCTGCACAACCCTAATTACCACTGTCTTTTCCTCCCAAGTTTTGAGGCTAAGTCTGGTGACAGGGATGCCCTATAGTGTTGGTGTAATTTTTGGCTTAATCGGTGGTTTATTAGGTACCTACTTCAATCGAACCGTTACAGTATCCCTAGAATTCAAGAGTAAGAAAGTTTTTACAGTTGCTCTCCAGGATGCTCTGACCGAAATGGGGTTTGAGGAAACATCAAAGCTAGATGATTTTGTAGTTTACCAACGTCCAGCCCTCAGTAATCTTTTCTCTGGCAAAGTATTTGGACAAATCGGTAAAGGTAAAGCTATCATTGCTAGCCGTTCCATAAATATTAAGCGAATCAGCCGTAAACTATCGAAGAATTAGACACACTATCAATAATTTTTATAAAACCTAATTTTTAAAACCTGGCGGTGATTATAAATCACGGCAATAGTATCAGTATATCCAACACACTATAGCTGATAAAATAGAGCCTAAACCCTTAAATTATTTATTAAGTCTTCGCAAAGCTCCAATGATAACTAACTTACCGTATAATTTAGTTCGGGATCCATAAATTTCTACGTCAATCTTGCTGCCATCTTTACACTGACCAGGAAAGGTAAAGTAGAGATTTTTACCCTGACCCTGAAGACAATTAGTTATTCGCTCATCCACAAATTTACGCTTGTCTTCAGCCACTACTTGTAGTAAGGATTGCAGAGAAATAAGTTCACCAAAGGAATAGCCAAAAATTTCTGCCATTTTGGGATTAACATAGAGAAAATTGCCTTTACTATAAATTATGTAAATTCCCAGGGAAGAGAAATTATCTGAACTCTCAGTGAGCTTATTTGTTGGGGATAAAACTGGATAGTTCTGAGGAGACTGTTGCCCTAGCTGTTGTTGTTGACTGTGGAGTTGAGCATTCTCTAAGATCAAAGCCATGGACTCAGCAGTCATTTCCATTAAACGGGCAGATTTACCACCAAAGTGTCCCGCCTGGGAATGCATTAGGGTGATAATGCCTAATAACCTCTTGCCCCTGAGAATAGGAACAGCTAATACTGAGCGTACTTGATAGGGCTGATTAGGTAAGGTAAGCCAGCGGTCATCATCCATAGTATCAGTGATCAGCCCAACTTCGCGATGGCGGCTAACCCAACCAGCTAAACCTTGGTCTAGAACCTGACCAATGATCTGCTTTTTATATCGTGGGAGGGTTGCACCGCGAGCTAGAATACTCTCAGTGACCACACCATCAGCATTGAGTAAAAACAGGCTACTATCCTCTGCCTTAGTGAGCCGACCAGCAACGTGGAGTATATCTTGTAACAAAGCTCTCAGCATCAGGGAGCCAGAGGCGGTTTGCATCATGGTGGCATAGGTTTTAAATAGCTGATGTTGAGCACTGAAGACGATTCGTGTAGCTTTAAGTTGATCCACTTGTCGGCGCAGTGCTTTCACTTCCTGAATCAGCTGTTGTTTAGATTTATTCAGATCACTCATATTTACCTCCATCAATCAGCCTGCGCCAATCCCACATTAGTCTACAGGCTTATAGCAAGTTGCGTTTCTGATGTTTAATTTACCTATGGGGTCAGGAGGACTTGGGGGAAATTTCCGCTCTTCCCAATTCCTTTTTGTTTATTCTTTGACTGCAACTTGGTATCAGGTAATTGGTATCGGATAATAGGTATTTTCTCATCAACGGTTAGGTAAAAATAGTAACTGTAACTCGTCTTGCCCTATTTAACCTTGAGTTATCCTCGATCTTCCCAATCTAAACCAGCTGCTGGTAATCAGACATCCTATGGCACCAACAACCAGCAGAAAAATCTCTTCAACCGCACTCGTGCCAGTTTACAGCAAGCCTTGTCCTGGTACAGCAATTTTCATCGGTCCCAGGGGAATCCTGCTAATGTGGAAATGCAAGCCTTGCTGCAAACTGAATTAGAGGTTTTGCAGTCTAGCCTAGACAAACTTGACCAAGGATTGATTCGCATTGCCGCTTTTGGTTTGGTTAGTCGTGGTAAGTCAGCAGTAATTAATGCATTGCTGGGAGAAAAAATTCTTAAAACTGGTCCGATTCACGGTGTCACTCAATGGCCGAAGTCAGTACAGTGGACACCTAGGTCCGACAGTGAAGTCCTCTTGGAGTTGATTGATACGCCAGGATTGGACGAAATCCATGGGGAAGTCAAGGCGCAGATGGCGCGGGAGGTGGTATCCCAAGCCGATTTAATTTTATTTGTGGTGGCTGGTGATATCACTCGCACTGAATATCAAGCTCTTTGTGAACTGCGGCAAAGCCAAAAGCCTCTAATATTGGTATTTAACAAAATTGACCTCTATCCAGAACAAGACCGGGAGGCAATTTATCAACAGTTGCAACAACTGGGTACCGGTAGTCCCAAGGATCGGCGTTTACAAAAGATGTTGTCAGCGGATGAGATTGTTCTAGTGGCAGCAGAACCAGCTTCTATGGAAGTACGGGTGGAGTGGCCTGATGGTAGAGTGACCTATGAATGGGAAACTCCACCTCCGAATGTGGATCAGCTTAAACAGAAAATTTTCAGTCTACTTAACCGAGAAGGGCGATCACTTTTAGCCCTCAACGCTCTATTTCAAGCCCGCAATGCTCAAAATATTATTGCCAAAAAAGCCATTGAGTTACACAAAACGGAAGCAGAAGACTTAATCTGGCAGTTTGCCAAGTACAAAGCACTAGCAGTCGCCCTCAATCCGATTGGAATTTTAGATGTGTTAGGAGGTACTGTGACTGACTTGGTGATGATTCGTTCTCTAGCGCGGCTGTATGGTCTACCCATGACTAGCTATGAAGCAGGTAAGCTATGGCAAAAGATTTTGATCAGTTCTGGAGGCTTACTGCTAGGTGAACTGGGTACCAGTGTGCTTTTTGGTGTAGGTAAGAGTGCATCAGTAGTTATCGGTCCGAGTGGCTTGGGTGCCTTTGCTGGGGCAGCAATTACCCAAGCTGGAATTGCGGGTTATGGGGCTTATGCTGTTGGTCAAGCGGCACAGGTTTATCTCGAACAAGGTTGCTCTTTCGGACCACTAGGAGCAAGTACCGTCATTAAAGAAATTCTAGACCGGGTGGAGCCAGACACTATTGTTTTTCGTCTGCGGCAAGAATTGGAAAGACAGCTAGGAGAGTGATAAAACTTAATTCCTTAACCTTTTCCCTAATTTTACCTAAATTTTACACCTGGCAAGTTTTTTACCGGAGTCGTAGATTGGGCATGTGTAGATATTCAACAGAGAAAAATCACTGCCAGCCCATCGCGATTCAGGAGAAGACCCATGTTCAAAAGACTAATTCAAGCCGCCATGCTCACTTTATTGCTTCACCTAATTGCAAACCTGACACCACCAGACTCTCAACAGCCTGTCAATTTGTCACCCTCAGACGTGAAACTTGTCTATGTCTTGAGCTAGACCATCGGTCAGTGTTCCAAACCGATTTTTATGGGGGTTATGGGCTGGATAATTATCTATGGTTAATTCTCCATGGTTCATTAGTTTTCATTAGTACTGTTGCAATGAACTATGAACCATGAATCTTAGATTTTACCATAAGAGTAATGGCAGATTTAATGGCAGGTAAACCAAATAATAGGCGGTTTTTCCAGGTCATTCCTATTTGAAAATTTGTAACTAATAATTCTCGATAAAATTTGGTAATATTGCCATATAGATCAACCTACATTTTACCGGTAACAAATTTGATAGTTTTTTGTTTTGTTAATTTTTGGATTTCAAATAAGATTGATATTTGAATTTAATCAATAAAACTCCTAGTTCATAGATATCAATTCTTTGTTCAGTTTGTTATAAAAGTTTTTTTGAAAATAGATTTTATAGTTTTATCCTATACTATAGCCAACCATTTCCTCAAAGTCATCAAAATCTATATCAGTCTTTAGTTCAATCAATGACTATTCTGACACAGCCTGTTGTAGGATGTTTTTGGGTAAGGGAAAATAATTGGTACTTTTCAGGAGAGTTGTTAACGTCGATATCAATGGGATAGCGAAAATTATTAGAGCGATGCCGCAGAATCAGGTAATCACCAGGCTGGATACCTTTTCCTTGTCCTGCCATCTGACCCCTTCGTGATCAATGGAATCAAAGAAATAGTCACGTTGTAAGCATATGCGCGTAGCGCATATGCTTACCAATAATGTGCTGATAGGGAGCCCGGTTAACTTCTTATAAGTCTTGGCTTTTCGTGACTTGAAAGTTGATCATTTTCAATTTTCAATTTTCAATTTTCAATTTTCAAGTCACAGCCATGGGCTCTACAGTATTAGAAGTAATTAACCGGACTTGGGATTAGGTCTTAGAATTTGAATGTAGTTCTCAAAGCACCAATCACGACATCCTCGTTATCACTGTCTCCAAAGGGAGCAGCAATCCAGATTAATCCGGGAGTAATCGAGATATTATCATTTACCTGATACTTGTAGAAGCCTTCAACATGAATGGCGGTATCATCATCACCACCAACATAAGGCTCAGAACCAGCGATTATACCAAGTAAGTTACCTTCTTTGCCAAAGTCTGGTAATGCTAGTCCTAGACCGTAGTACCAAATCTCAGCATCACCATTGCCACCAGAAGCTTGTTCAGCATCGGTGTAGCCACCATAGGCATTAATTACTAAATTGGGAGAGAATCGAAAAGAGGCTTCTACGCCGTAGGAGTTAGTGTTGGCCGTTACATCTCCTCCCTCACCAAAGGGTGCCCTGGCGTTTTCAGTTCCGACACCTGTATCAAAGATAGCGTTGCCATCATCAAAGTCATTGAAGTAGGCACGAACGTAGGTGAAGGCTAACTGGAAGCTGTCGCTAGGGGAAAATGTCAGCTGACCTAAGGCAGAAAACTCACCATTGAATAAACCCTGACCTTCAGAGGGGTCAAAGGAATTGCCACCAAAGTAACCTGCACTCAATACTACCGCATCGGCGAGGCTAAAGTTGATGCCTAGTCCACCACCTGCGCCTAAACCAATTTTATAGATGGGGCTAGATTCAGCATAGCTGGAAAGAACACCGCTAGCGCCAGTGAAGTCATCCAGGTAGGGGCTGACGGTGGGGACGAAATCTTGCCAAAGGGGAAAGGCAGCTGGCAGATAAACATCAATATTATCCCCAATCGGGAAGTAGTAGGCTAGCCAACCAATACCCAGATCGTTGCCGCTGTCAAAGCTGTAAGTAAAGGCACCTTGGTCTGTGCCATCAAAGGTAGCTGCATTACCGGCATCCAGACGGGTGTAGAGCGCATCTTTACCGGTGAAACTGGAGACAAACGCTAAACGTACCCGGTCTTGGAACACGACTTGGTTGTCACTGTCTTCACCAAAGGCGTTGGCAATAGAGAAGACCACTTCCCCTTCTAGCTTGGTGGTGGTAGAAAACTGATGGTCTTCTAAAAATGCCACCCGTCCTTCTAAGTTATCGACTCGTGCACCGAGAGTAGCCAATTCTGATTCAAACTCCTGAATCAGCCGTTGCAGGGTTTCTAAGTCTTCACGAGTGATAAAATCAGCGGTAGACGCAGCAATTAAACGCTCAATTTGGTTCAAGCAAGCATTTAAACCAGCGGCAAATTCATACCGGGTTGTGGCGCGATTCCCACGAAACGTGCGATTGGGGTATCCTGCAATACAACCGTAGCGCTCTACTAAACTCCGTAGCGCTTCATAAGCCCAGTCTCCAGGAGATACATCACGCAGTTGGGAAACACTGGTGACTTGACCCATGGAAGCTGACTCTTGTTTACTCTGTTTGATGAGTTTATCAACCGACACCTGCTTTGATTGTGCAGGCATTTGCGACCGGTTTACTGAATCAATGATTTCTGAAACCTCTTGTGCGATCGCTCCCTCAGATGCTGCCCATTGGGATACCAACATCAATGGACTCATCAGTAACATCGAGCGTAATTGTTTATTCATTGTGCTCACTCACACCTGTCATCAGTCTAATGGATGAAAGTAACAAAGCTCTGACCAGGTGTTTGTAGTCTTTGATACAAAAGATTACTTATATAGTTGACTGTTGATGGTACGCTGTCAGGACTTAGGTACAACTGCCCAGCAAACCCTATAAGTAATAGGAATTCTTTACTTGTAAGCATATGCGCTACGCGCACGCTGCGCGAACAGCCGTCAGCTATCAGCTAATGGGTTAGGTCAGATTTTATCTGGGCAAACTAATGACAAACTCGGCTCCCTGAGCTGGTTCTGAAACCACCTCAATTTTACCCCGATGCTGGGTAATAATTTGGTAGCTAATGGCGAGTCCCAAGCCAGTTCCCTGGCCTGGATCTTTGGTAGTGAAAAATGGGTCAAATATCCGGTCTTTAATTGCTGCGGGAATCCCAGGGCCATTGTCAGCGATTCGGATAACTACCCAGTTTTGGTCAACTAGCTCGGTTTGAATCCGAATGGTGAAGACTGGGGATGGGCAACATTCAAGACTGTTGTGTTCTATAGCCTTGTGTTCTGTAGCATCCTTTTCTATGGCATCAAGGGCATTTGCCAAGATATTCATAAATACCTGATTCAGTTGAGCTGGGTAGCAATCCACCAAAGGTAAATCCCCATACTGCTTGATCACCTCAATCCCTGGATTGAGGCGGTTGCTGAACAGAACCAGAGTATTGTCAATTCCTTCATGGATGTTAACTGGTTTCATCTCGGCTTCATCCAATCGGGAAAAATTCCTCATCGAAAGCACAATTTCACGAATGCGCTCAGCTCCCCCTTTCATGGAAGCGATGATTTTAGGCAAGTCTTGGGCCAAAAATTCCAGATCAATCTCTTCGAGCTGATTTTGAATCTCTGGGTCAGGGTTGGGATAATACTGCTGATAGAGTTCCACCAGAGAGAGTAAATCCTCAATATAATCACTGGCAAAGAACAGATTGCCGTAGATAAAGTTGATGGGATTGTTCATTTCATGGGCAATACCAGCCACCATAGTACCCAAACTGGACATTTTTTCGTTTTGAATCAGCTGGATTTCCGTTTGCTGGAGTTCCTGGGTGTAGTCAGCCATACCGTGAATCAGCTGATTGAGAGAAGTGGCTAAGACACCCACTTCATCTCGGGTCGTGACTGGTGCTTGCAGGGTGAAGTTAGACTCCTGTTTGACCTGTTCGGTGATCTCAGTCAGGCTTTTGAGTCGCTGTGCGATCGCATTACTGGTATGAATAGCTAATAGGATTGCGATCGCAACTGAGGCGATCATACTGCTGTAGATGATCCCATTGCAGCACTGCTCAGCACGCTTAAGGGCACTCAAGGCTTGCTTCTGTTTGACTTGAGCTGCTCTAATCAGCTGGTCTGACTTCTCAAAAAAGCCTTCTAGGGCAGTGGTTAATTCAGGATTGTTCTGTTCCAACAGTTGCTTTTGGGCAAGTTTAAGCGCACCTAAGGGTAAGTTTCCAGACTCGATTTCCGACAACAGGGATTGAATCAGAGTCTTGTAGGAATCAATAATGATCCTGTAGGTCTTCACTAAATCCAGTAACTGATTGGTATTCGTTTTAGAACAAGTATCAAACTCTCTGACAAACCCTTCCGCTTCCAACAGCAGTTGCTGAGTTTGGTCAATTTTGTCTTGAACCAGCTGTAGGTCTTCCATGGGAACAGCAAGCGCACCTAAGTAGGGATAGGAACGTAGGTCTAAAATCGCGATTTGTAAATTTTTCAGGAGATGTTCTTGTTTTTGGGAACGAGTTAGTTCAGCCAGTGCTGCCTTTTGGTAATGCTGGCCAATCCCTAATCCAGTGGTTGTTCCCAAAATTGCCAAACCAATGGAGAGTGCATAGCCAACAAAAACTTTCTGCCTAATGCTTGCACTGGTTAGGAATTGATTGATCAAGCTGATTCTGGATGCCCGTGAGTTAGGCTGACATCCAGTCTGATATCCTTGGAAATTCTCCCCTGACAAAGCTTAAATCTCGCCAAATGTTAGCCCATGAGTCGAAGCGTGTTTATTAATACACCTAATGGTCAATCTGTACAGTGACTTACAAGACAACAGCCTACAATACAACCGTAAGTTGATAAGTTTAGCAATAAAACATGAATAGATGATGCCTAATGACTTTAACATGCTATTTTTAGGCAAAACTATGCTTTTTTCCAGGTTATTTAACCATAGTAACAGATACTGGCTTCGCTTGCTCTCTCTTGCTTTTGTAAATAAGGTTTTGCTTATCCAGACTGTAAAGAGTTTATTAACAGAATGTGAATAGATAATGCTCACCATGGGTAGATCTGATCCAAAAAAATGTTAAAAAATGTTAAAAAATGTCAATCTTTCATGAACTGATCGAAAGTTTAGGTTTTTTGTATCCTAATTAACAGTTTACTTGCCATTCTAGGTCTAACATCACACCCTAGCTTCGCAATTTTTTCAATGAGGCTACAGCCAAATTTGGTAGAGGATGGTACGAAAGTATGGTAAGTGGATTAGGACGACGTAAATTTCTGCTTTATAGCTCGGCGGCATTGGGAACCAGTCTTCTGTTGAAGGCTTGCGCTGAAGACAGCTCGGGTCCTTCAGAGGCTAGTGCTGGTGGGGAAGATACAATCAAAGTGGGTATTCTCCACTCCCTGACTGGCACCATGGCAATTAGTGAGACTACTGTGGTAGAAGCTGAAAAGCTTGCTATCAAGGAGATTAATGAAGCTGGGGGAGTATTAGGCAAGAAAATTGAGCCTATTGTTGAAGATGGTGCGTCTGACTGGCCAACCTTTGCTGAGAAAGCGGCCAAACTGATTGATAAGGATCAAGTCGTTACTATTTTTGGTTGCTGGACATCGGCTAGTCGTAAGGCTGTGCTACCAGTGTTTGAATCCAAAGACCATATGCTGTGGTATCCTGTGCAGTACGAAGGGCAGGAATGTTCCAAGAATATTTTCTACACAGGTGCTGCACCAAATCAGCAGATTGAGCCAGCGGTAGAGTGGTTGCTGGAAAACAAGGGCAAAAAGTTTTTCTTAGTGGGCTCGGATTATGTTTTCCCTCGCACCGCTAACACAATTATTAAGGAGCAACTCAAAGCTCTGGGTGGAGAGACCGTGGGCGAGGATTACCTTCCCCTTGGTAATACAGAAGTTACCCCGATCATTTCTAAGATTAAAGCCGCACTACCAGATGGTGGCGTAATCTTTAACAGTCTCAACGGGGATAGTAACGTCGCTTTCTTCAAACAACTCAAGGGTGCTGGACTCACTCCAGATAAATATCCCACGATGTCGGTGAGTATTGCAGAAGAGGAAGTCCGGCAGATCGGTCCAGAATTTCTAATTGGTCAGTACGCCGCCTGGAACTACTTCCAATCTGTCGATAGCCTCGATAATAAGCAGTTTGTGGAAGCCTTCAAAGCCGAGTATGGCGAAGACCGGGTAACCAACGACCCCATGGAAGCCGCTTACATTATGGTTTACCTATGGAAGCAGGCGGTAGAGCAAGCTGGAACTACTGACCTAGAGCCTGTGCGCAAAGCTGCTATCGGTCAAAAATTTGGCGCACCAGAAGGACCAGTAGAGATGTATCCGAATCATCACATTTCCAAGACAGTGCGCATTGGTGAAATCCAAGCCGATGGTCAGTTCAAAATTGTCTCATCCACTCCTAAACCAGTTTCTCCCATCCCCTGGAATCAATATGTAGCGGAAACGAAAGGGTATGGGTGTGACTGGACTGATCCCAATAAGGGAGGAAAGTACAAAAAGGAGAAAGCATAAGTGATCAAGGATGAATTATGACCTATGAAGTAAACTACTTAGCATTTAAAATCGAGTTTTGTTAGTTGAGTGTTGAGTGCTTAATGTAAACTTCAAAAACATAAAAATAAAGTAGTTTTCACCATTCATAATTCATCCTGCATAATTAACCATTCATAATTCATCCTTCATAATTCATAGTTAATTATTAAATTGTGCTGCCACTTTTAGAAGGAATTTTTAACGGGATTAGTATTGGCTCCGTGCTACTGATTGCTGCCCTAGGACTAGCGGTTGTATTTGGACTGATGGGCGTGATTAATCTTGCTCACGGCGAGTTAATGATGTTGGGCGCTTATACAACTTATGTTGTCCAAAATACCTTTAAAGCCTTTTTGGGCGATTCGTTGTTTAATGTCTATATATTTTTTGCCCTGCCCATAGCTTTTCTGGTGGCAGCGTTGGTAGGACTGGTATTAGAGAGGGGGGTCATTCGTTATCTATATGGGCGACCGTTGGAAACCCTTCTCGCTACTTGGGGGGTAAGTTTGATATTGCGGCAGTTTGTCCGCAGTGTAAATTGGGTATTGGTGATTGGGATTGGGGTATTTTGCCTGCTGTTTTTTGGGTCAAGGTGGGTTCTAAGCCGTCGTTTAGATTGGCAGAGAATTCGCAATTGGGCGATCGCTTTGATGGTATTCTTATCTCTAGGAATTGCCATCGTAACTGGGGTGTTGTTAGGACAAACGGGTCAACGGGGAATTACTCGACCTTGGTTTAGTGCCAGAAATGTAGACGTGACTCCACCAGCATGGCTTCAAGGGGGATTTCCGATTGGTAACTTCCAATTGCCCTATGCCCGGATCTTTATCATTATTTTGACGATTATTTGTCTATTGGGAACCTACTGGTTCTTAAATCGCTCCAGTTGGGGATTACGGATTCGAGCTGTTACCCAAAATCGCAGTATGAGTGCTTGCTTAGGTATCCCTACAGAAACGGTAGATGCCTTAACATTTGCCCTAGGTTCTGGTTTAGCTGGTGTAGCAGGTTGTGCGATTACATTACTAGGTTCTGTCGGTCCCAATACTGGTCAAAATTATATCGTCGATACTTTTATGGTGGTGGTGGTTGGCGGTGTCGGAAACTTACTGGGAAGCATAATAGCCGCCCTAGCAATTGGTACACTGACCTATCTGATTGGTTCGGGAAGCATAGCCTTTATGTTGATGCCAGTAGAGTTCCTGAAACCGGTAACGGACTTCTTTACCTTCTTTGCGACCACCAGTATGGCAAAAGTTATGGTCTTCGCTTTAATTATTACCTTTTTACAAGTGAGACCTTCAGGAATATTCCCACAAAAAGGACGCACGGCAGAATTATAGCGTTTCTCGTACTTATGAGGTACAGTCAATTGTATTGCCCCGATTCCCTACTCCCTACTCCCTACTCCCTACTCCCTACTCCCTACTCCCTACTCCCTACTCCCTACTCCCTTTGCTAAAGTACCTCACTAAATTGAGAACTGCTATAGTTGCTATTTTCATAAATTATGACGTATGTATCTAGAACACAAGCCATTAAAAAGCAGCGGCGACGAAAGTTAATCATAGAAATAGTAGCAATCGTAGCAATTGCTCTAGTTTTCGCGTTATTAATGCCAGCAATTTTGCCGGATTTTCGCCTCAAGCTGTTGGGGCGTTTTTTGTCATTATCTATTGTCGCGATTGGGATTGACCTGATTTGGGGGTATACCGGACTGCTGAGTCTAGGACATGGTATATTTTTTGCGTTGGGGGGCTATGCTTTTGCTATGCACCTCAAACTGCAATTACCAGAAGGAGAAATACCGGAATTCTTCACCCTCTATGGAGTGAAAGAACTCCCATTCTTCTGGCAGCCATTTTATTCGTTTCCTTTCACCCTAATTGCTATTGTTTTAATTCCCAGTATCGTGGCAGGATTGCTGGGTTATCTGGTATTTCGTAACCGGATTAAAGGGGTTTATTTCTCGATTTTGACCCAAGCCGCACTGCTGGTTTTATTCAATTTTTTCAATGGGCAGCAAAAGCTAATTAATGGTACTAATGGGTTGAAAACTGATACAGAAACCCTGTTTGGAATGTTAGTAAGTTCTAAACAAGCTCAGTTAGCTTTCTACGAAATTAGTATCCTGTGTGTGGTTCTGATCTACTTATTGTGCCGTTGGTTAACCAGTGGACGTTTTGGTCGGTTGTTAATTGCCATACGGGATGATGAGAATCGGGTGCGTTTCTCTGGCTACGATCCTACCGGATTCAAAGTCCTGGTATTTGCGGTTTCTGGGGGAATCGCTGGAGTGGCTGGGGCGCTTTATACCGTACAATCAGGGATTGTTACCCCCAGCTATATGGAAGTAGCGTTTTCCATTGAGATGGTGATTTGGGTGGCTGTGGGAGGACGAGCAACTCTAGTGGGAGCAATTCTGGGTACTTTATTAGTCAGACTAGGTCAAACCTTGTTGAGTGAGCAATTTCCCGAAGTTTGGCTATTTTTCCAGGGCGCGCTGTTCCTAATTGTAGTGACAGTACTGCCTAATGGTATTGTCGGCTGGTTGCGAGACGAGGGAATTGAACAAATGCGATCGCTTTTTGGTGCCGAAAAACCAGTGATAACAACTTATCCCAGCCTAGAAAAAGACCCAGTAGTCCAACGGGAAAAAGAAGAGGTTGGTCGTTAATCCATTGCATGGTTATGAGAACAAGGGAGCAGGGAGCAGGGAGCAGGGAGCAGGGAACAGGGAACAGGGAGCAGGGGGATAGGGTTTGTTTTATAGCAATTCTCTATGCCATGAGGTACAAAGGGATCCCCCTAAATCCCCCTTATCAAGGGGGACTTTGAGGTTGATAAGCGTACCTCTGTCTATGCCATGAGCTACAAAGGGATCCCCCTAAATCCCCCTTATCAAGGGGGACTTTGAGGTTGATAAGCGTACCTCTGTCTATGCCATGAGCTACAAAGGGATCCCCCTAAATCCCCCTTATCAAGGGGGACTTTGAGGTTGAGAAGCGTACCTCTCTCTATGCCATAAGGTACAAAGGGATCCCCCTAAATCCCCCTTATCAAGGGGGACTTTGAGGTTGAGAAGCGTACCTCATAAATCCTATAAACGCTATATAACTGAATAATATCCAATTTAAATGGACAACAGCTTAGTTATTATTCATTAGTTATTTCCCTCATTCGCGATTGCATCAAGACAATGATGTACACAGGATTTTTTCCCGATTCCCGATTCCCGATTCCCGATTCCCGATTCCCGATTCCCGATTCCCGATTCCCGATTCCCGATTCCCGATTCCCGATTCCCTATTCCCTATTCCCTAAAAACAATGAACTCGAAAATTCTTGAAATTGATAACTTAACTGTAAGTTTTGACGGCTTCAAAGCAATTAACCAGTTTAACTTTAGTATGGATGCTGGGGAATTGCGAGTGATGATTGGTCCTAATGGTGCTGGTAAAACTACGTTTCTGGATGTAGTGACTGGGAAAGTACAGCCCACGGAGGGACGGGTGTTGTTTAAAGGAAGGGATTTGCGAGGCTTATCGGAACACCAAATCTCTCGCTTCGGGATTGGTCGAAAATTTCAGACACCACGAGTCTACCTAAATCTAACTGTTCGGGAAAACTTAGATTTAGCCTGCAATCGTGATAAAAATGTGTTTTCCACCCTGTTTGGACGTACATTACCGGGGGAAAAACGGACAGTAGCGGGTTTGCTGCAAACCATTGGGTTAGTGGAAAAAGCGAATTTACTGGCAGAGTTACTCTCCCATGGGGAAAAACAGCGGTTAGAGATTGGGATGTTAGTGGCTCAGGCTCCGGATTTATTACTAGTAGATGAACCCGTTGCTGGTTTAACCGATGAAGAAACAGAAAATGTCGGAGATTTGCTGTTAGCTCTAGCTAAGAGTCATTCCATTATTGTGATTGAACACGATATGGAATTCGTGCGCCAGATTGCTCGTAAAGTAACTGTGTTACATCAGGGATCAGTGTTGTGTGAAGGCACAATGGATCAAGTCCAAAATGACCCCAGGGTGATTGAAGTGTATTTAGGAGAAAAGCCATCGATTACAGCAGAGCAAATGAAAATGCTACGGATTGTGTCTGCTATGGCTTGGTCTGATGGTGATCTGGCACCAGAAGAAATTGATGTGATGATATCTCGCTTTAGCCAAGTGTTTGCTACAGATGCAGAACAACAGCAAGAATTACAACAAGAGTTACAGAATTATTTAGCACTTAATGTTTCCATCGAAGAGTTGACTACTGAAATAGAAAGTATTGAAGAACGAAAACTCATCCTAAAGCTGGCTTATGAAGTGATTAAATCAAGTTCCCGTACACCTACCGAACCAAAGATTAACGATGCTGAAGCAGCGGCTTACCGAAACTTAGTGAAGCTATTAGATCTGCCAGCAGAAGTCGTAAAAAGCTTGGAAGCAGAAGTAGGAGAAGGGTAAAGGGTAAAGGTTATATAGCAATTTTACGACTTGTGAGGTACAAATATCTAGGTTTTAGGGAGCAGGGAGCAGGGAGCAGGGAGCAGGGAGCAGGGAGCAGGCAATAGGCAAGAGGAACCCACCCCTAACCCCTCCCAGGAGGGGAAGGCAAGAGGCAAGAGTTAATGCAATATATCAGGATTTTTGCGATTCCCGATTCCCGATTCCCGATTCCCGATTCCCGATTCCCGATTCCCGATTCCCGATTCCCGATTCCCGATTCCCGATTCTAAATTCTAAATTCTAAAACACTCTTATGTTGCAAATTTCCAATTTAAATGTCTACTACGGTGAAAGCCACATTCTCAGAAATGTAGATTTGAATGTACCAGCAGGACAAATGGTTTGCCTGATTGGACGGAATGGTGTGGGCAAAACTACTCTACTCAAAACGATTATGGGATTACTGAAACCCCGCACTGGCACCATTACCTTTGCTGGTCAACCCCTGACTAAACTATCTACCGATAAACGAGCCAGATTAGGAATTGGCTATGTTCCCCAAGGGCGGGAGATTATCCCTCGGGTAACGGTGAAAGAGAATTTGTTGCTGGGTTTAGAAGCACGTCGAGGGGGTAGAAAGGCTGAAGACGACATCCTAGACACTATCTTTGAGCTGTTTCCAGTCTTAAAATCAATGTTGTCCCGGATGGGTGGTGACTTGAGTGGTGGACAACAGCAACAATTAGCGATCGCACGGGCATTAATGGGACGTCCTCAGTTATTAGTGTTAGACGAACCCACCGAAGGGATTCAACCGTCGATTATTTTGGAAATTGAAGCGGCTGTGCGCCGGATTATTAAAACCACTGGGATTTCTGTGCTCTTGGTGGAGCAGCATCTACATTTTGTCCGACAAGCTGACCGCTACTATGCCATGCAGAAGGGTGGCATTGTGGCATCCGGGGCGACTAGTGAACTGAGTCAGGATGTGATTCAGCAATTCTTAGCGGTTTGAATCGTTACATAGCGGTTTTTAATTTGGTGAGGTACAGAGTTTCTGGTTTTAGGGAACAGGGAACAGGGAACAGGGAAGAGTAAACCACCCCTAACCCCTCCCAGGAGGGGAAGAGGGAACAGGGAAAAAAATGTGTACCTCATTAGGGCAAAAACAGCTATAGATATTATATAGAATATATTACAATACTAGTGTATTGACTTATAACTTATGTCTAACAATCCTTATTACAATCTTAGTGTTGATGACCAAACGATCATCATCAAGATTGATAAGACAGCAATTGATTATCAGCAACTGACCCAACTCCTCAACTATCTTGAATTCAAGTCAATCAGCCAGCGCAGTCAACTCACAGAAGAGGTAGCGGCTGAATTAGCTGATGAGATTGACTCTACCGTTTGGTCTAAGGTTAAGTCTAAACTTGATAAGTAGTAAATTGTGATCGGACAAAACCAAGCAGTTATAGTTGATACCAACATTTTGTTCTCAGCATTACTCTACAGATAAATCCCGTTTTAATGAGTTACTACTCGACTCAAATTATGGCGTTGCTTAATAATGGAATGATTTTAAGAGTGAGGTGGAATAGGCATCTTGCTGTGGAATGGGCATCAGGCGTGGAACTGGCATCTTGTGTAGAACTGGCATCTTGTGTAGAACTGGCATCTTGCCAGTTTCCTCCTTATTTTCGGGCGGGCAGGATGCCCACTCTACTCCTATTCATTCAAAGACTGACGCAACGCCCAAATTATAACTTTTTTATCTGTGAGCAGGTGCTGGTAGCAGGAAGTTCAGCCACGGTTCATCTCGCGCTCTAGATCGTTAAAGTCAACAGCAAAGACATCAATTTGTTCCCGGGCTAGGGCGGCCAGAAAGTCCCTACGGTTTAACCCTGCGACGGAGGCTGCTTTTTCCATGGAGATTTCCCGCTTTTGATACCAGTAGATAGCAGCAGCAAGCCGCATTTCCTGCACAAATTCTTCTGGGGGAAGGCGACGGGCACTAAAAACCTCTTCAGGTAAGTTAATTGTGACTTCTGACATTAGTTATGTGCTAAAATTTGGTATTCTTGAAAGGGTGCATCTCATTTTTGCCGTTTGACCAGATGGTGCGTTACGGGAGGGATTATCCTAACACTACAATCATGGCTCCCCCGTCCCTAACGCACCCTACGAACTTGATAAGTATAGCAGTTTTTAGTTTAATGAGGTACAAAGGATTTTTTCCCTCTTGCCTCTTGCCTCTTGCCTTTTACCTGCTCCCTGCTCCCTACTCCCTGCTCCCTCAAAAAAATGTACCTCACCTAATTTAAAACCGCTATAATTGAATAAAAATGGCTGTACCAGAACATTTTGTTAAGAAAATAAGAGAAGCAAAAGAGAAGCAGCTTAAACAGTTAAATTTAAGCCGTGATTTTTTTTCTTACGATGGTGACCAGTTAACTGAAATCCTAACTGAAGTTTCTAATTTATCACAGTTGGAAGTATTGATTTTAAGCGGAAATCAATTAACAACAGTCCCAGAATCCCTCACCAAGCTTACCAATTTAACCCAGCTTGATTTAAGCGGAAATCAATTAACAACAGTCCCAGAATTCATCGGAAAGCTAACTAATTTAACCGAGCTTGATTTAAGCGATAATCAATTAACAACAGTCCCAGAATTCATCGGAAATCGAACTAATTTAACCGAACTTTATTTAAGCTTTAATCAATTAAAAACAGTCCCATAATCCCTCACCAAGCTTACCAACTTAACCCAGTTTCATTTATACAAAAATCAATTAAAAACAGTCCCAGAATTCATCGGTAATTTAACTAATTTAACCGAGCTTTATTTAAGCTTTAATCAATTAACAACAGTCCCAAAATCCATCGGAAATCTAACTAATTTAACCGAGCTTTATTTAAGCTTTAATCAATTAACAACAGTCCCAGAATTCATCGGAAATCTAACTAAATTAACCAAGCTTATTTTGGGCAGAAATCAATTAAAAAAAGTCCCAGAATCCCTCACCAAGCTTACCAACTTAACCCAGCTTGATTTGGCTAAAAATCAATTAAAAAAAGTCCCAGAATCCCTCACCAAGCTTACCAACTTAACTCAGCTTGATTTAAGCGAAAATCCACTTGAAACTCCACCAATAGAAATTGCAGAAAATGGTATTGAAGCAATCAGAGATTATTTCCGACAACTGAAAGAAGGAAAAGATTATATCTATGAAGCAAAACTCCTCATTGTCGGTGAAGCAGGTGCTGGAAAAACAACACTAGCAAAAAAGATAGAAAACCCAGACTATCAACTACAGGAAAACGAAAAATATACAGAAGGGATTGACATTATCCAATGGACATTTCCACTGGATAACGGTCGAGACTTTCGGGTTAATATCTGGGACTTTGGGGGACAAGAAATTTATCACGCCACCCATCAATTCTTCCTGACCAAACGTTCTCTTTACACCCTAATAGCAGATACCAGGAAAGAAGACACAGACTTCCACTACTGGCTTAATATAGTAGAACTCTTAAGCGACAACAGTCCTCTCTTAATTATCAATAATGAGAAACAAGATCGTCATAGAGAAATAAACGAACGCGCCTTACGGGGACAGTTTACCAACTTGAAAGAAACCCTAACAACTAACCTAGCGACTAACCGAGGTTTAAAGAAGCTTCTTACCCAAATTAAATTTTATATTAGCAACCTCCCCCACATCAAGGAAGCAGCTTTACCTAGAACATGGAAACAAGTCAGAGAAGCTTTAGAAGAAGATAGCCGTAATCACATCAGTCTGGAGGAATATCTAAACATCTGCTCAAACAATGGGTTTACTTTATACAAGGATAAATTACAGTTAAGCGGGTACCTACACGATTTGGGAGTGTGTTTGCATTTTCAAGATGACCCTCTATTAAAGAAAACGGTGATTCTCAAACCGGAATGGGGTACTTATGCTGTATATAAAGTGCTGGATAACGATGACGTTATTCGCAATCTAGGTTGCTTTAACCGCGCTGATTTAGAAAAAATTTGGTCTGAAGAAAACTATGCTTATATGCAGGATGAACTGCTACAATTGATGATCAAGTTTCAACTTTGCTATCTAATCCCTGGGAGTAAAGATAGCTACATCGCGCCACAACTACTAACGTTAAATCAGCCTGAGTATGATTGGGATGAATCTGACAATCTAATTCTCCGCTATACCTATGAATTCATGCCCAAAGGTATTATAACTCGGTTTATTGTGGTCATGCATAACTGGATTGACCAGCAGCAACATGTGTGGAGAAGTGGTGTTATCTTAAACAAAGATAACACGAAAGCAGAAGTAATTGAATATTACGAACAGCGAGAAATTAAAATTAGAGTTACTGGTAGACATAAACGAGACTTGTTGACTACTGTTACTTACGAACTAGATCAGATCCATGATTCTTATAACCGATTGAGGTGTAGTAAGTTAATCCCCTGTAATTGTTCTAGTTGTAAAAACAGTCAAACTCCTGATTTCTATGAATTTGATAAATTAAGAGAGCGGATTGCTTATGGTAAGAATACGATTGAATGTGGTAGTCCTCCCTATAATACAGTTATAGTATCAAGTTTAATTGATGATTATAATATAGGTTTCAAGCCGCTCAATAAAGATCAACAACCAGATATCCGACAGCCAAACAAAGCTGATAGATCTATTATTATTAATAATAATATTGAAGCGACAGGGAGTAAAACTATGTCTGAAAAAAACGAATTCAAGGTTGGGGACGGAAGTACGGTAATAGGAGCAGGAGGTAGAGAGTCTAACAACAATACTATCCAAGCTACCGTCAATGAGTCACCCACAGAGGAGAAATGGAATCTCTCAAATCAACTTGCTCTGTACGGCATAATAGCGACTTTATTTGTAGGATTAGGAGCTTGGCTGTTTAGCGGACTTCTTAATGACAAGGTAATAGAATGGTTTAGTCCAGATCCAGGAACACAAGAAGAGCAAGTAGATTAATCGTAGGGTGTGTCTTAAAACTCGGAGATCCCCCATTATCCCCCTTAAAAAAGGGCAGGGCTGTTTCATTATCAATAAAATAGAAGAGAATCGGAGATAATTACTCTTAAGTACAAAAACTGAGGATATACTTCAGATTATGGCTCATTTCACTGATTGCGGCCTTAATCGAGTCAAAGCCATGTGCTCGAATAAGGGTTAAAACCCAGGTTTTGAGCAAAGATAAGTTTTTTGGAGCAAATCCTGATCTTTGGGGACTAATATCTTCCTCGTAAATGACATCTTTGACCCAATGAAGAGAATTTTCAATCAGCCAATGTCCAAGGCCTAAGGCCACGCTACGCGAACGAATGCCATCGACCAAACGACGAGCCAATCGGAGATTTTGAAGAAAGATAATAACTAATGCTTTTGAATGGTTCATTACCACGAGTTCCACTGCGAGAGACTTTAATGACACAACCAACACCGATCCATAATGGATCAAGGTTTTCCGGTGGCTCGAACACTTCTATTTGACGTACAGTATTACGGTTTCTAGTTTTTTCATGATGGATCACTTTTTGTCGTGGTGTTTGCTGGTTTGATTCCGTTTCTATTTGTTGATATAATTTTGGTTGATTTTTTTTGACTTTAACTAGATAGTCATTCCCTGAATCGATGATCGCTGCCAGAGTTTTTTTTGACAATGAAGAGCATCAAAAGTAAATACTACACCAGTTAAATCTAATAATTCAATTAAGTCTCGAACGATGGTAATTTCGCTTTCCTGCTTATTTTCCATCATTTTTACCCCTAATACTAATCTTCTTTGATGGGAAAAAGCCGAAACACAGTTGATAAAGTTTTGTTGGGCCTGATTGACCTTTGGTCACGCTACGCGAACGTAGTCAGTAACGGTATTTTTTAGGCTCTTTCCATCCAGCGATACCCATTCATTAGAGGGAATTAAACTATATTGTTGACTCCATTGATTAAACACAACTTGGAGTTCTTCGTAATCTAAATTAATCATGACTCTTCTGATTGCTGAATAAGAAGGAACACGAGCATTGGGAATTTGAAGTCTACTAATTAATTCTGTGCGGTGGCGTTCCACAAATCTACCCAATTGTCGATAACCCCAATAACCACTCATCATCCCCATAATGATAATTAGAAGTACTAGCCATAGAGGATGACGAAGACCATGAGGACTGCGATGATCAGGTATTTCTTTGAGATAGTCGATTAAGCTTTTCTCCATGATGCATGGCATATAAGGGAAATTAGCCTGGTTTTTCCGGCTATTGCTTAACTATACAGCGTTTTACTCTATGATGAAACAGCCCTGCTTAAAAAAGGGGGACTTTGACTATGGCTTTTTTAAGGGGGGCTGGGGGGGATCATAATCTTGCGGAAAACTTTGAAAACACGCCCTAGGGTGGGCAGTGTCTAGCAAGGGGCTTTTTAACTAGATTAAACCTAGGGTGTGTCTTCTTGCCTCGGAGATCCCCCATTATCCCCCTTAAAAAAGGGGGACTTTGACTATGGCTCCCCCCTTTTTTAAGGGGGGCTGGGGGGGATCATAATCTTGCGGAAAACTTTGAAAACACGCCCTAGGGTGGGCAGTGTCTAGCAAGGGGCTTTTTAATGTGATCTCTATTAAGCACTGCCCACCCTACATCAGCTAGATTAATCGTCAGGTGGGCAGTGTCTAGCAACGGACTTTTTAAGGTGATCTCTATTCAGCACTGCCCACCCTACATAAGATATCTGGTCTTAGAACAATCCCCTTCTAAATCCACGCTTACCTCGACGTGAGCCCATTTCTTGACGAATTTGTTGGCGCTGTTCGTCGGTGAGAATACCCATCATCTCTTCTCGTGCTGACTTTTTAATCTCCCGGATTTCGCCTCGCTGCTCTTGAGAGAGATTCATACTTTCCATCTCTTCTCGTACTGACTTTTTAATTTCGCGGATTTCCTCTCGCTGCTCTTGAGAAAGATTCGTAGCCTCTTTTGCGTCTCGTAGTTGACCGCGTAGTGTTTTTATAGTTTCAAATTGCTCTTGTTGCTGGGGAGTGAGAATATCCTCAATTTCAGAGTAAGTATTGTTACGGATGTTTTCAATCTGCTGTTCCTGCTGGTCAGTGAGGTTAAGTTTGGAGAAAGATCGATGCATTTTTTGGGCATTAACTGCCATGGGAAAACTAGTGAGGGTAATGGCTGCAAGACCTGCAAGTAGGGAAAAGTGCTTGATATTCATGGTGTTCACCCTTTAGCTATTTCTAAGTGTTTTGATGTAACCTGATTTCTGTTTGATGTCTCTATCCTAAAAACAGGGAGGGTGAAACAACATGAGGCAATAGACCTGAATTGTTCTAGGACTTTAGTCCTGGGCTAGATCTGACCAATGGGTCTTGCATTACCTTTGATACATGGATTATACTGATCAGATAAAAATACTAACGCTGTTGCCTCTCGATACCATTGAGCGAGAATGGGAACGCACGGGCATTAATGGGACGTCCTCAGCTATAGCGCTACGCCCAAGGCAAGAGGCAAGAGGCAAGAGGCAAAAGTTTACTACAACAGCGTTTCAGGTTTTATCAATGTCAAACACCTTAATGCGTAGTGCTATATTAGTGTTAGACGAAGCTACCGAAGGGATTCAACCGTCGATTATTTTGGAAATTGAAACGGCTCGCGCTTTGCATCAACAGAGACTTGGAAGAAAATTTAGATGTACCTGAGGCTTACTAGCAAAAGCTATATCCGGTTCCCTTGGGTTCAACTCAATACTTTTGTTCCAAGACTGGCTGAATCTTTTGCCACAACCACTCGGGCATCGTATGGTGGTTTTCATAGACTTGAGAATAGTTTTTCTCGATTGCTGAGAAATATTGTTTTACATGCTCTTCTCCTTTTTGTCTCAACGGATTCAGAACTTCTTGCTCAAACAAATCCATTGCCCGACCTTTGACTCCCCTGAGATAGAGCTTGTAAAAATACCACTGGGTTTCCTCGGGAAGCCCTACGCACTCCCAGGCAATGTACCCGTTCAGGCCGAGCAAATCTTCCCAAATAGGTACGTTTTCTTCCATTTCCAACAGATTGTTGCCAAAAGCTTGAATGGTTTTGCTCACATCCCCATAGGCGCAAAAACCGGCAAAGACGTAACAACATTTTTCACATCTGCAACACCAAGGCTTTTGTACATTGCACGAATTTGTCCCATAAGGTAGCTGGTTGTCAAGCCCAAAGAGCAGGTCAAAGATTTTGATATCATGGATGGGTTTGGTCAGGCTTACCATATTAACTCCCTCAAACATCCGTGCTATGAGCTTGGAGATTGTCTGATGAAAGGTAAAACTTTTAGTCCATTGGTGGGCGATCGCTTCCCCTGATTCCGGCTCAATCAGATTGGGTGCATCAGCGCTCTTCTCGTGTCCCAATGCCAAAAGGGAAATACCATGTACGATTTGAACCGGTATCATAGCCATTGTGGTCAGCAGCGTTTCTCCCGCTTCCGAGCGAAAGCGATTGTTCCCGAAATAATCCTTTGCCCTCGCAATGATATTCGTTCTGCTTAACCGATTTTCCAGCCACGGGTAATACTGATCATAAAAGTAAACACCGTGTTTATTTGTAAATTTTAGATGGCTCGTTACCTGCTCGAACAATGTTTCTTGGCCCACATCCTCCCCATAAATATCGTGGAAGTACGTTACAATGTCGTAGTTAATCCCGGCAGCTTCCAAAATCCGGCTGCACAACAGACTGTCTTTACCCGAGCCAGACCCTAAAATAATCTTTGCTTTACCGTCAACCTTGGCAGCGGACCACAGTGGATAACTTGCGTCTTTCCCTAGTTCTGAAGCTGTGACTACAAACTCGGGAAACTTGTAACTCAATTGTCCCACTTGATAGCGATGCTGACTCCAGTGTCCAACCATGACAACCTTGAGGAATTCCAGCAGTTCCTGATCTATGTAGCGACTGTACGTTGTAAAATTTAATCGTCTCGGAAGTAACGGACCAAATCGCACAGAGCAAATCACTGCTAGAACCACTGCAAAACGTTTAGTTTCTTCTGGCGACTTTAAGGCTGGATCGGTAAACTCGACGGAATTGTAACGGATGGAACAGCGAATATTTTCGCCCTCAATGCTATAGATAAACTCGATTGTATCTTTGCCAACCAACACCTCCTCTAAGGCAATTTCTTCTACAAAGAAGTCATTGAATTGGTCACAATCTATCCGACTCTTTTGTGCTAGCATTATTGCTCCATTTTTAGTGTTATCAAATCCCTTTAAGTCTACCGCTCGGTCGCAACCGACCGAGACTTTTGCTATTCGATAGCTAGCTTTATAGGATACTAGACCGCTTACGCCCGATGATGGCTACATACTCTAGGGGACGTCCATCGGTATAAAATCGGTGTCGGTAGGGTTGTATCTGAACTACCTCAAAAATGTTTGTATCTGTTACCCAAGGGTGCTGCTGCTGAAATCCCGTCTCAGTATCATCTTTCCAGAAATACTGAGCTACGTTGAAGGCAATCCATCCATCAGGGGCAGTCTGGTTATATACTACACTCAAAGCATCCGCCGAAACATGACCATTACTCAGAGCGGAGCAACAAATCAGGCAGTTAAACCCTCGACGACTTAATGCCTCCTTAGTGGTTTCGGTTAAATTAGCCAAATCCCCCACATGGTAATCCTCGTAAACCCCAGGATACTGACGTTGAGCAGCTTCTGCTGCTTGGGGAATAATGTCCCCACAATTGATTTGACCCCCAAGTCAGCTAGAGTTTTGGCAACCAAGCCACTTCCTGCACCCATATCTAGCACCACCATATCTTCAACCGTGCCGCCAGCTTGGGTAAATTGTTCAACCAGTAAAGAAGTCAGCACAATATGGGATTGGCTGTCCAACTTTTCCATCAGATGCTCGTACAAATAAGGAATTTGGTACACATCAACATAGTCGTGTAACCGGAGCTTGCGTTTCGTTCCATTTTGGATTAACCAAAAGTATTCTTCATGGATGGGTAAGTTGCGAGCACTTTCGATCTCTGGTATTTGTATCTCAAAATCCACGTTCTGCATTTCTGTTTCTTCTCTTTCTAGTGTTCTTCTATTTCTAGTGTCTATAGTTGCTTAGGATTGGTTACCCAAAACTTGTTCACTTTCCCATGGAACTTGAATTCGTCGTTCTATCTTGATATAGCACGTCAGCTGGATAATTGTGAAGGGCAACATTGGTTAAGCTTTGATTAAACCCAACGGTTAGCGATCGCAATTGTATAGCTAAGACATTGCTTTCGGTGAAGATATGGATTCCCTGCAAATTGAGATGGCTGAGGGAATCAATTGCTGGGTTCGCAAAGCTTTTGCTATTGCCTCATCTACGGCCAACTTGCTAGCGCTCGTGGCAAATGTTTGTCTTGTAGCTGCTCAGATAAGAGAATTCGCCTCATTGCACCTCCATTATAAAATTGCCTTGTCACTCTAACAAGCCGTCAAAATATTAACATACTCCTAAGAGTATGGGAAGTAAAACCCTAAAGTTTTGTTAAGACGTTGTTGAGCATTCAGGGCTGTTTCGTGCGTTTTCAGCATAGTTTTTGAGTAAAAACCCTAATCACTGCCAACGTCAAACTAGACGCTAATGCTTGACTTTGGAATCCTGAAAAGTTATGAGGGGATTGGCACACTATCTATAGTGTTAATCATAGTTATGAGGTACATTCGAGATAGTTACCCCTACTCCCTATGGAGTTTATTAATCACATCAGCATAAGCGATCGCTGCTGTTTCCCACTTGGGCAAATTAGTACTGATCTCGGCTAGTTCTCTTTCAAGCCAGCCATTACCTTCAAAGGCTGCCTCCCTAGGCTGATCAGGGTCAACGGTAATGATGGCAGAACCCCCCCAGCTTTCACACCGGCTTGATTCCTAAAAGAGACCACCAGCAAGCCACCAAATGATTGGGCTTCCGCAATCGGTAGTTGAGATTAATCCTAGGGTGGGCAGTACCTGCTAACGGGCTTTTTCAGCTGATCTGATTTGTATTAAGCACTGCCCACCCTACATGAACTACATGAACTGATAACTGATAGCTGATAGCTGTTGGCGTAGCCCATAACCTATCAATTTAGCATTCGGTTTTTTAAAATTTATTCTCAAATTACCTCCCCAAAAAAAAAAATTTAAACCCTTGACAATTAAATTTATAATCATTATAATAATTACTGTAAACAAAATTGATGTTTTTAATCATGTCTACAGACTTTATTCCGAATCACGACAACAATCATGAAGATTCTAACCCAAAGAAAAAACGTATTAAGTACATTAAGGGCTCTCCTGAAGCCGTAATTAATACTATAGCAAAGAAAGGGATAGTTAGGACATAATAGAGGAGTTAGTAAGCAGGATTTGCGCAAAAATCAATAAGCTATGGCTTATTGATAAAAACTGGCTCATTATCAACAAATTCACTCTATTGTGAG
>NZ_JAAHHM010000086.1:0-29184 GCF_010692445.1 Moorena sp. SIO3E8
ATGTTCTGGACGCTCAAACCCTTATAACTACGTCCAAGGTCGGTCCAAAACAGCATGTATCTTTTTGTAACAGATGAGCTGAATATCTTACCCAGTAAGGATTTTAGCTTGCATGTCACCCCCCCAGGTCAGATTACCTAAGAAAACCCAGTTCTGCCAGAACAACGGGGAAAAATCAAACTAATGGCTCAAGCATGGTTAAATTGGGGAAGACAAAAGGGTTATATTGCTTGAGTTTTTCATGGGAGAAGCTATACACTTAGAGTTACGTTTTCCTAATTTAGCGCGGACTCAATATACTGTTACCAGTCCAAAATCCCAAGAATATAACTGTTTTGCTTGGGTGGCTGGCGATCGCGAAAGATGGTGGCAACCTACGCCAGAAGATCAGTTTTATTGGGTTGAATGCGTACCGAAAGAAGAAACATTATCTGCCTATATTCAAGCCTATCAAACATTGGGTTATACACCATGCCAGAGCGAGTTTCTAGAGTTTGGTTATGATAAAATTGCGCTATAGCAATTCTCATATTCATGAGGTACAGTAACAGCAGTGAGTAAACCAATTCCGAATATCTTCCTTAGTGACTTTTAAGATGGCATCGGCAATCCCCTCTATTAAATCTTTGTAAGTTCTGGCTTTAATCTTTTTCAAGATTGCTTTGACTTTTGACCAAAAATTTTCGATGTCTTGATGCAGTCGCTCATGGTTTGTTCGCGTTCGCCTTTGGCGTGGCCTACGGCCAAGCGTCGGCTACGCCGAAGTTACCGTTTCGAGAGGGTCGCCTTATTAAAAAATATTTAACCAAAGGTGCGCTTTCCGTAGGCGAATTAAATTCGCCACGGGTCGCACCTCTTTTCTGCATAACCTGCTGACATTAAAGGCTCCAGTCTCTAAGGTTTCGTCTCCGGGGAAACCCCCAAGACCGCGCTGCATCGCTTGGTGAAAACTCGGGAGAATAGGGGGGTAAATAAATCAGTTTTGCTCCCGCTTGTTCAATTAATTCTCTAACCATTTCTCCTTCATGGATTTTAGCATTATCCATTATTACACAGGCATTTTTACAGAAATAAATTAGTAACTAAATTTTTAGCAATAACTGCTTCAAAAGTTACTCGATTAACTCCTCCAGATATATTACTAGATGCCACGACTTTTTATAAAGATAAAGCACCTATTACGGAGATATTTTTGCCTCAGGCTCTTTTCAGTGGTTTTTTACCTCTGGCTCTTTTCCCTTTTAAGGCTCTAGCATACATCCTAACCATTGTCTTGATGCAGTCGCTCATGGGGGAAACCACGGCAGACCGCGAGTGGGGGAGACCCCCAAGACCGCACTGCCTCCCCAAGACCGCGCTGCATCGCTGCTAAATTTACTCCCGATTCATCTATTAAAATCAAATATTATGCCGGGATATCTCGGATATCTGACCAAAACTTTAGTCGTTTTATTTGGACTATTTCTGACTCTTTTTCCGCTGCATATAATGTTTTTTTTTAAGTATAATCGAGTTGTTTGATTAGTCTTGCCATCGTGGCTCGACTTACGCGAATTTGGATCTTTATTTATAGTAAATCACAAAGTTCAACTAACGTAGCATCATTATTTGTTTCAATTATTTCTCCCAAATCTATTAATTGCTCGACCCTAAGTTTGCGTGGCGGACTTACCCCTTGACGTTGCTGTGCGACCCCGGTCGGGAAACCCGACCTAGGGAATGCGCACCAAGAGAGGGGTTTAATATCTCCGGTTTCTCGATGTTGTTTTAGTAATTTTTGAATAAAGCTTTTGGCTACACCAAAACGTTGAGCTAAGTTTCGGATTGATAAATTTTATTTTTTATGGATTTCTAGAATTTTTTGCCGAAAGTCAAGAGAGTAAGGTTTCATCCGAAATTTGTATCACTAACTATCTAATCTATTTATTAGTGTACCTCATAGCTATGAGAAACGCTATAGCACTAAGAGGATATCTGAAAAGTTTTTTTATACTGAATTTTGCCCCCCTAGCCCCCCAACTTTGGGGGGAATAAGAGTCAATTTGCTTCTAAAAGTCCCCCAAAATTGGGGGACCAACGGGGGCTTGGATGTAGCAAATGAGACTTCTCAGACAACCTCTAAGATGGCAGATTAGGAAAGATTAGGACGTATAGATTTTCTTTGTGTTCTTTGTGGCTTTGTAGTGAGTTCTCCTCGTGTCCTAACACCTAATACCTAATTCACCAACTGAGCAAGAGTTGCTTCCATAACAGCCCTTGTTTGACCTAAGACTGTGAACACCAATGCCTCACGATATACTCGCTGTGCGCCATGATGTCGGTAATTAGCGGCACCACTAGAAACAGTAACTGCTGCTGCAGTACAACGTTGCGCTAAATTAATTGCCCAAGCGCGGAGTTGTAGCCGTTCTTCGCAAGACTGAGAATCAGGTGTTAGTGCCGCCATCATTGCTGATTGACAACGTTTGAGTTCTTCGTTGAAGGCATCAAATGCTTGCTTGATGAAGGGAAGTTGTTTAGTCTGGTAAACAGCCTCTATGATATCGAGACCTGCTCTAGTATTGCCCAAGCAGTCAAACCCGTGATTCAGAACATTCTTTCGATCGTTCTCATGAATTGCACCAGTGGGTTTAATGAAGACAACACGCTCTTCAGGTAAGAACCAATGAGTAAGCTCTGCCGTAACGGTATTGGTTGAGGACATTGCCCCTAATTCCATTGGCTTACTAAAAGTAATTGCTCCCCCAGTCTCTTGCATGGTTTCAATAAACGGCAACATACCATAAACTGCCCGACCATCGGGAAGTGTTGCACCCAAAATAAAATCTTGAAAGAAACCAAAACCCGTTACCCAAGGTACTTTTCCTTCTATCTGATACCCACCTGCTACAGGAATAGCTTTAACCATTGACTTGCCTTGGCGTCGCAGATGGGAAAAGCCAATGCCAAGCAACACCTGTCCTTGGCTCATATAAGGCAGATATTGCCACTTTAAAGATTCATTGTCAGTGTTGGTGAGGAATTCTCCTGCACTTTGGTGTTGGGTGTGCAGAAATGCCAACGCACCAGAGTAACGGGGAATGAGCTGCTGGAAGTGGCGAAAGGTTAGCTCACTAACTCCAGTACCTCCCCAAACCTTAGGAATCTGCAGTGCCAATAAAGAGCGAGCACCCATTCCCTGAAGTGCCGCTCTTAATACTTCTGGATTATCATCAATTTCTGACGCTACTGGTGCAACAAACTCCCGGAGATAAGACTCAGCAATTTCTAACAGCGCTTGTTGCTCATCTCGATTACTCTCTGTGTTCTCTGTGACTCTGTGGTGAGTTCTACTCATGTCCTAACGTATTCCCATAGTGGTTAAAAACACCGAACTCGGGATGCTTTAGGAGCATCCCGAAGGGTATGCACATCCTACAATCAGTAAATCACCTAAGTAGTAGAAGTGTTAATCAATGCCTGCTGTAGGCGGATTTTGTCCCTACCGTGCTGATGGAAAATCACCCAAGATTCAATGAGATCGGGACCGTGAACATCTCCAGTGAGTGCAGCACGGAGCGATCGCACGAGGGATCCTTTTTTCACTTTCTGCTCTTTAGTGACCTTTTTAATAATCTGCCCAGCCTAATCTGCACTCAGCTGTGACAGATCACTAATAGCATGAAGGATGGCTTGCAGTACCTGTGAAGCACCTTCAGCTTGTAGGCGTTGAGCTGCTTCTTCACTAAATTCGACTCACTCAGTCAAGAACATCCTACTCATATCTACTGCTTCTGGCAAGCGAGTCAGACTCAGCCCAATCAAGTATCCTCTTAAATGTGCCATCTGAATAAACCATTACTTCAGAAGGTAACTCTTTTCCTGGGAAACCTGAAGCCATTACTATTCCATAAGCCCCTGTATTTCTAATTGCCAGGATATCTCCTTCTTGTACTTGAGGTAGTTTTCTCTCTTTGCCTAAAAAGTCTGATTGCAATACAGTATTGCCTCTTATGTCATAAGTTTCTGTCTCTCCTGTTTTACCAACAGCCTCAATTTCGTGGTATGCTCCATATATTCTTGGTCTTGGAAATTCTCCGAACCCTGCATTGATTGATATCTGCTTTTTACCAGTCAATTGTTTAACATTTGTTACTTTGGCATAAAGTGTTCCTGCCGTTGCTACAACCGATCTACCAGGCTCTATTTTTAATTTTACATCCCTTCCAAGATGGTCTGATAATTCTTTTGTTAATCTTGAATAGTATTCTCCTATTCCAGCAAAATCAAATTTTGATTCAGTTTTTCTTCCAGGTACGCCAAAACCACTTCCAAAATTTACATATTCTAAATCTGGAAATTGCTTTGCACATTCCATCAAATAATTTGAAGAGTGTATTAAAGGTTCTGAATCTAAAATATTAGATGCGAGATATCCGTGTATTTCATTGATTCTACATCCATAATCTTGAGCAATTTGTTTTACTCTTGAAAAATAGTCTTGAGGTATACCTACATCTGAATCTTTTGGGGAATTAGTATAACCTTCAGGAAGTTCGATATCTTCTTTCATTTTAATTCTAATTCCAAAATTACCCCCTGCATTCAATTTACAATATTTCTCAACCTCTTCAACTGAATCCAAATTTACTTGCACTCCTTCTTGAACTAATCTCTCTAAACTTTCACTATCCAAACCAGTTGAAGTAAAAGAAATATCCCCATTACTGAATCCCACTTTCTTAACTAAATCAAGTTCGTGTATAGAATTTATTTGAACAAAGCCTCCTAATTGTCTGATTTTCCTTAATACCTCGCTATTACTATTACACATAACGGCATAATGTACCTGTTTATTTTCATAAGGTATTGAATCTATGATTAGTTCAAAGTTTCTTTTAATCTCATTTTCTTCATAAACATAAAGAGGTGTTCCATTCTCATTAATTATATCTAAAATATTTTGATTATTCAATTCATATTTACCACTCCATTCTAATTTGACTGATTTCATTCTTCCAAGTAATTCATCTGATAATCTCTCAATTGGGAAATTTTCAGAAACAAAATTAACTCCGACTCTACTTATTCCTCCTTTTGTACAAACATCATCTATTACTCTAAATCCAAATTCTTTTAACAAATCAGCAGTCTGATATAATGCATCAAAAATTATTTCTCTACCTTTCTCTTCATTTATTCCTTTTTTTGTAATTGATGTCAGATATCCTCTGATAAATTCAGAGATTATTGCAGGAGAACAACTTGCCAGATGCGTATATTCATCAAGATGTTCTTCAGGGACACAATAGACATTAGCAATTTGTGACAAATCTAAATAAACTCTTTCTGATTCTTGAGATTTATCTGCTACAAAAAGAATTGTGCCTTTTCTTTTGTTTGTTATACTTGGGATTATTCTAACTAATTTTATTTTGCCTAAATTTTCATAGTAATAATTTCTTTCTATAGATGCGACAGAAGTTACCAGAGTTTTTTCATTCAACTTTCCGTTTAAGTCTTGATATACATCAGGCAAATCCTGTGGTTTCACACACAGGTAAATATAATCAGAATTAGAAATAACTTCTTGATTTGTCCCTTTATTTATTCCTGTATATATGACTATTCTTTTTAATCTTTCAGTACTTCTATTTGATGCATAGATTTGATCGGGATCGGCTACTCCGCTATCTACAAATCTATTAATTAGCATTTCACCAATTATTCCTGTTCCTATAAATCCATAATTTATCTTTTTCATTATTTGTTATTGTCTAGTAGTCAACAGAATAAGTATAACTCAGATCTTGCACCTGATTTTGAAAACGTAAGAATTCAGGTCATCGGAATCAGGGAAGGATAAGAAACCGTTGGGGAAACGGTAGCCTCAAGAGCTTGTCGGAAAAACTCCATAGCCGAAGGATCCTGGACACGGTAGGTTTGGATGACACTGAGTAAATCGGCTGTTTCCCGAAACCGTTCTATGGAACGGGAACCGCCACAGACCTTACGTTTGGTCACTGCTGGACGCAATGCTCTTTCCGCTCGATTACTCGATTATTATCGGGTGGAACTTCTGGGTGGCCCTTGGAAATACCGGTCTTCAGTATTTAGTATGCTATTTTAACGTAAACCTTAAATAAAATCAAAAAAAATTTATCAAAGTATAGCCCGAAATGCCAGGGTAAACGCATCTTGTTGGGTAAGCGGGGGTAGTTCTCAATAAACCTGGCCTTATTGTGCTTATTGACAATGGCTTTTCAACATATAGTGTTTATTTAATTTTAAAAACACTATATATAGGATAAAAAAATTAGATGCGTTTACCCTGCCCGAAATGCCGCTTTAGTTGACTTCTAAGGATGAGCTATTGTTCCTGGGGGGGTGACATGCAAGCTAAAATCCTTACTGGGTAAGATATTCAGCTCATCTGTTACAAAAAGATACATGCTGTTTTGGACCGACCTTGGACGTAGTTATAAGGGTTTGAGCGTCCAGAACATCAAAGAAGGGTCAATTTGGGAGTTTATCTTTCCTGAAATAATTGGCATCAAAGCCTTACCTAGTAAGCTTTTCAGGGCTCATGTCACCCCCTCAGCTATTGTTCACTAGAACTATCAGGGAAGTAATTTGAGGATATATAGCGTTGGGAGCATGTCAAATTCGCAGAACAAATGTACTAAAATAACTGATAACTGCTACTGAAGCCCCGAAAACACTTTAGTTCAAGCGTTTGTAGTTCAAGTTTTCTTACAAAATTGACCTGCTCCCTATATAGCGTTTCTTATAGATTTTTTACCTATTCCCTCTTCCATCTTACCTGCTTCCTGCTCCCTGCTCCCTGCTCCCTAAAGCCGAGAATTTTGTACCTCATGACTATGATAAGTGCTATAGTTACCCTTGTCAGCAACGTTTAATCAAAAGGAGGATTAGAGCGATTTATGAAGTACGGTAAGTACTTTCTACACCTGGCAGCCTTTCTACTAGCACTAACTATATTAGTCTTGCCTCTGCCAGCCCAAGCCCAAAGCGCTGCCACCATAAAAGCTGACTATGAAAACGAGCCTAAAAGCGCTCAAGATTTCTCCGATAAAGACTTGAGTTACAAGGTTTTTAGCAATGTCAATTTCCAGTCAGCCAACTTGAGCAACTTTAAGTTTATAGGTGCCAACTTTACCAAAGTTGATTTCACGAATGCTAATCTACATGGAGCCAATTTCACCTCTGCATACATTAATATAGGTAGCTTCAAGGGAGCAGACTTAACCGATGCAGTTTTTGAAGATGCATTGATATTGAAATCTAAATTTAAGGGTGCAGATATTACTGGCGCTGACTTCACCTTGGCAATTTTGGATTATAACCAAGACCAGAAGCTATGCAAAAAAGCTTCTGGTACTAATCCCATAACTGGTGTTGATACTCGCGATTCTTTATTCTGTTATTAAAATTAATTTAAGTATTTAGCTGTCAGCGGTCAGTGGTCAGTGGTCAGTGGTGAGCTAAAAGCTCACGCTACGCGAACAGTGGTCAGCCGTTGGCCTTTGCCTGTTCCCGTAGCGTGGGCGTAGCGCTAATCGCTGATAGTTGATAGCTGAATGCTTACCATAAAAATCCTGCTACTAGCTGATTTAAAGGATGAAATCAAGTCAGATAAGTTATTGTTGGAATAAAAATTTACCATCAATTGAACATGATATGCTTCAGCGTTCAATTCCTCTAGTTTCCATTTATGTATTGTCACTCTATCTGCCTGTTTTATTATCCAAAACTCAGGTCACATTAAGTTTCAAAAGCTAATTTATCACCAAAGACTTGTTGCCAATCAGTATTAAATTGTTCAACGGCCAAAGGTATAGCCGGATGTGAAACCATTTGTCCCATTATACCTACAGGCAAAGTAATCGCACCAACCCCTGCTTGTAATACCTCTAAAACTTGACGGGGATTTTTAAAACTAGCAGGTAATAAACAACAACTTAGCTGTTGTTGTTGGACAAGTTGTTGAAGTTGCTCCACAACTGTGACACCATTGCCCCCAAAAACATCAATTCGATTCACATAAGGAGCTAAATAATCTGCACCTGCTAGTGCAGCTAAAAAACCTTGTTGAACTGTATAAATTGCCGTAGCTAATAGAGGTATCTGCTTCTGATGTAACTTTTTTATTGCCACCAGACCTATTTCCGTGGCCGGAATTTTAAGCACAATATCATAGGGTAACGCTGTGATTTTCTCAGCTTCAACGATAATTTCATCTACAGATTGACTGATAACTTGAATGTGAAAACGTGCATCATTTCCTAGTATAGTATTTACGTCTTTAAGTAGTTGATTAACACCGATGTTGGCTTGAGCCAGAATACTGGGGTTGGTGGTTATTCCTTTAATCGGTAAGCAAGAGTGAAAACGTGCTATCTGTTCAACATCGGCACTGTCTAAATATAGTTCTAACATGATTAAATACTGATTAACTTTACTGAATAAAAATGCTCCGCAGTACAGTTATAGCAATTCTCATAGTCATGAGGACAAAGCTTATCCTTTTAAGGCAATAGGCAATAGGCAATAGGCAATAGGCAATAGTAAAGAGGGTTTTAAGGGAATCAGTGTCAAATAATACTGTACCTCATAACTGCGATAAACGCTATAGTTATGATTTGAGAATAAAAGTCATTTTGGGCAGCAAATTGCTTTCGCTCGTGCTGAGCCAACCTCCAAGCAACTCATAGAATTAGCCATAGCGCAAGTCCCCAGAAAGGAATAAATCGAAACCAGCCAATCCTGCTGTTAACTGCCCCCAAAAGTAAAGCCTGAACAAGGGAAAAAAGTACTAAATCTACACAGAAAGCTAATGTAAGTCGGTTCGTTATCAATTGCTCGCCAAAATAGTTCATTCTCTCGACCAAATCTCCAAATTCTGGTCGTCCCATCACCCCCCAAACTAAGGCAATTATCCCCACTATCATTCCTGTCCAACCAAATACACGAGCTAATAGTCCCTTGTTCGTTTCCTCCTTTACTGGCGGAATTGGTGTATTATAGCGCAGTGCCATATAAGGGGTAAGAACAGCATTCGTTCCGAACATCGCCAGACTCCAAATGAGAATCTTGGGGAAATGAATTGTCCTTCTATCGACCAGGAGTAGAGGTAAAAACATAAAAATCCAAGCTTCGGCAAAGTTGAAAAGTGCTTCTAAGGTAGGATGAAGCACTGGTGCTTCTAAATAATGAATGCCTACTAGGTTCAAAAGGGGTAGAATAAAGAAAAAATTCAGAGATTCATTTGTTATTTCCTCTATAGTTTCTGGTTGAATCGCCCAAGCGGGTTCCCCTGGAATAAGTTGCCCTGGTGGAGATAGCAACAGAATGTAAATATAAGCGATCGCTATTAACCCAAATACTAGAGCAAGAAAGCGTTGATTTTTTGGAATCCCTTGGCCTAAGGGAGAGGTTTCCCTAGTGCTTTCATCTTGCCGATTTTTCAGCAGTGTCCGTATCAGCGGAGATACCAGTCGGATGATAAAGAATGCCGCCTTCCCTGGTTTTATGGGGGGTTCAACCAGATCACGGGCTAAAACTAACTTGCCAGTTACCTCAGAAAAACGATAAAAGCTAACACCTCGTCCGTTAGGAAAGGGAATGCCGTCTAATTCAACGTGCCATAGTATTCCTACTGCCAGGGGATCGCCTGTGGTGATATCGTCAATTACAAATTTTAACTGATCCGGGATACCTTGACAGGATTCTTCCAGAAGTTGTCTGACAGCTTCCTTTCCTTTGAATGGTTGGGAAAAGTTTAGATCCTCGTAAATACACTGGTCGTCTATCCACTCCATCGCAGCGTTAACATCCCTACGATTGATGGCTTCATAGATAGACTGGATCAGATTATGGGCAGGTGTGGTCATGAGATTTGAGATTTGAGATTTTAGCTAAGCATTTAGTGGGAAACCTGCATGGCAGGGATTAACAGAAGCACCTTTCCAAGAATTAAGTAATCAGGAATTATACAATATTTTGCACAGACATACAAACCATTGCCCTAGTTGTCGGCAATCTCTAGTGTTGATAGATAGCATTAGCGATCGCGTTTAGTTAACCTTTTTTTTGCGAAGCTATTGATTAAGTTACTGTTTTTTAGCTTTCACCAGAAATACTCTTGCTACATCAGGAACATCACGAGGGGGTAACGGCTCTATGAAACGATCAAAATTCGCCCCCTCATCTCCAGGTTGAATAACTTCTGCTTCCCAGTCATATTGAGCTAACAGTTCTTCTGGGGAATCGAAACCGGAACGGAAATAACCTTTGTAGGGTTCGTATTCTATGCCTTTAACATTAACTAAATCCAAAGCTAAATAACTATCAGTAGCCGTTAACTGGGAAATTGTTTCCAGTAACTGATGTACTTCCGGCTCGCTCAAGTACATCAACAGTCCTTCTAATAACCAGACTGAAGGCAATTCAGGCTGATATCCTTTAGTAAACAACAGATGTGACCAAGGTTGAGTTAAATCTGCGGAAATAGCACAGTGTTGAGAGTTGGGAACAACCTCTTGGAGAATGGTTGCCTTAGTTTTGAGAACCTGCGGTTGGTCTAGTTCGTAGATTTTAGTGACAGATGACCAAGAAAGACGATAAGCTCGGGTATCCATACCCGAAGCTAGAATAACCACTTGATGCGCTTTGGCAGAGGCTGAAAGAATAAAATCATCAAATAAACGGGTTCGGACTGCTACATAAGCCTGATCTTCTACCTTTAACTTTTGCTCTAAAACAGCAAATGCTTCTTCTCCAGCTAACTGAGCAGCAAAAGGGTCATTAAACAGACGATCTGATCTTGTTGTTTCTTTTGCTCTTATTGCTGCCATTAAACGAGCAGTAAAAGGGACAAATTGTTCTGGCTGAGGGTTTCCTGGTAGTGATGATGTCATAAGAAATCTTAATCAGATATTTTAACTGGATTATTATAAGCCTCCTTTTGCTGTGAACAAAACTCCTGTATCTACAATGCCCTGAAGATCTAGATCAGTCAACAAGCGTCACTGGGCACACCTTGGACACCTAAGCACCTGTTTATGGATGGTGGTAGCGCTAATCTTTACAGCGGAGGACAATATCCTGCTCTAACAAAGTGAAGCTAGTGGGCTGGGATTTGTCTAAATCCTTGACGTAAGAAACAGGATACCAAACTTCTTACCAGTCAAAGACTTCTGGATCAGAGCCACCTGCTGCAAGTTCTTGCACTGCCTTAGTTTGAGAGGTTACGGACTGTAAAACGCTGCTAGACATAGTAGGATTTTTTTAAAAGTTATTGGACTTTAACCAGAATAAATGTAACAAGTTTAAAAAAAAATAGTCAATAAAAACTCAACAATCCAGGATGATATAAAGTAGCATCAGGACAGCTAAAATATTCAAGAATATGGTAGTCGTAGATTCAGAAAAACGTACATCAGCTAAAACAGCTTTGCGTCAAGTGCTTGCCGCTTGTGGTGGAAATACGAAGGATGAAGCGGTAATTGCTGCAATTAATCATTTATCTCAACTCAATCCGACAACAACACCAACACGTCATGGAGAACTCTTGGATAATGAATGGTTGTTAATTAGCGCACCTAATTTTCCCGGAGGAGAGCAACTGGCAGATGGTCAGTATGCTTATACTCTCGGTCGTCTTGCTTTTAATATGTTTCAACCCACAGGATTAAAACTGGTGATTGACCGAGTTCTCCAACCTGTATTTTTGTTGGGAGATGGTCAACAGCGTAGTTATGATATCGTTGTGGAATTTACGACCGTTGATGAGTCTATGCCTCAAATCAGGGGAATTGTACGCAACAAAGGCGTTTGTTATCCCGTTAGTGATTGGGTGCTGCAAGTACAATTTACAGGAGGTATTTTAGCTCCTCATCCATCAACAAATCTAAAAGATTGGCAAGCCATTTTTGCTGATCAATCCCCATCTTCACAGAAAAGCTTGACAGAAAAATTGATGTCTGGTTTTTTGAAGTTGATGTTCGGTTTAGTACCCCCCCAAGGGATGAACCGAGATACTGGAGAAGTAGCATTTACCATGAAGCGATCGCCCAAAGGTCGTCTACAAATTCTCTATCTGGATGAGGAACTACGAATCGTTCGTGGGGAAAAGGGTACAGTTTTAGTCTGTGACATCGACAGGTGCGACCCCTCGCGAATTTAATTCTTAATGGTAAGAGCGCACCTACTAATTTCAAAAGCGATTCAGCAAGCGATGGAGCGCGGTCTTGGGGGTTTCCCCCATGAGCGACTGCATCAAGACACGGAACAGGAGGTTTCTCCCACTCGGGCTTTTCATCAAAACAGTAAGATGCTCCCATTTTGTTGGGAGCATCTCATTTTGGCAAATATATCGTTTTATTTTGGCGGTATAATCACCATGATACAGCTATTTGCGGTATGTTTTTTCCAAAGTGAGATGCTCCTGCTTTGTTTGGGGCGTTCTTTTTGTTTAACTCCCGCTAATCGCAAACAGGAACTAATCAATACTGGGTAACCCCAAGAATAGGTTGAGCCTTTGTGTTAGCTAACTGTGGTGCTGTGAAGTTACCAGAGTATAGAGGTGATTCCTCTTGAACAATCACTGGTAAGGATTGGCGCATTTGAGCAGCAACCGCTACAGTTTTCACATCATAGGTTTGAGTGACTAGCTTCGGATAAAGACCGATGCCAATAATAGGGATTAACAGACAAGCGGTAACGAAAATTTCGCGAGGCTTGGCATCCCCTAAGTATTTCTCAATAATTAATCCAGAGTTATTTTTACCGAAAAATACCTGTCTCAGCAGTGAAAGCAGATAAATCGGAGTTAGGATTAATCCCACTGCGGCTAAGAAAACGATGACGACTTTGAAAGATGAGCTGTAGACAGTGCTAGTGGTGACTCCAAGAAAGACTGACAACTCACCCACAAAACCACTCATTCCTGGTAAGGCTAGGGATGCCATGGAACCAGCAGTGAAGAGGGCAAATGCTTTGGGCATTTCTTTCGCCATTCCTCCCATTTTTGCCATCGCTAGGGTATGAGTACGCTCGTAGGTGACACCAGATAGGAAGAATAAGGCAGCAGCGATTAACCCATGGGAAAGCATTTGTAAGATAGCTCCATTCATTCCTAATTCAGTGAACGAAGCAATGCCAACCAACACAAAACCCATGTGGGAAATTGACGAGTAAGCTAGTCGTCGTTTGAGATTGTCTTGGCTAAAAGCAAGCAAAGCACCGTAGATAATATTGACCACACCTAATACTGCTAGCACTGGTGCGAAGTAAGTATGGGCATGAGGAAGCATTTCTAGATTCATGCGCATCAGTCCATACCCACCCATTTTCAATAAGACCCCAGCTAATATCATCGAGACTGGAGCAGAAGCTTGGCTGTGTGCATCTGGTAACCAGGTATGTAGCGGAAAAATCGGCAACTTGACACCATAGGCAATTAAGAAACCCGCATAAGCTACTAGTTCCAAAGCTATCGGGTAATTCCGATTCCCTAGGGTTTGCATGTCAAAGGTGACTGTATCTCCAGCAAACGCCATCATTAGCGCGGCGACCAGGATAAAAACTGAACCTGCTGCTGTGTAAAGAATAAATTTGGTTGCGGCGTAGAAGCGTTGTTTTCCTCCCCATATAGAAATGAGCAAGTACACTGGCAGCAACTCTAATTCCCACATTAGGAAAAACAACACTAAATCTTGAGCTGCAAACACCCCGATCTGGGCGCTATACATGAACAGCATCAAGCAGTAAAACAGACGCGGTTTATGGTTAATCTTCCAAGCCGCAACAATAGCTAAGGTAGTGACTAAGCCACTTAACACAATCAGAGGCATCGATAAGCCATCGACTGCTACAGACCAACTAATGCCAAGCTGGGGTATCCACGTATAACTTTCCCTGAGCTGAAAATCGGAGTTTCGGAAATCGTAATGATGCCAAAACCCATAGATGATTAGGACAAAATCCAGAACGGCTACACCTAGGGCATACCAACGAATCATTCTCAGCCACTTGCTGGGAATGAGCGGAATCAGCAGAGATGCCACTAGGGGCAGCAGAATAATCGTCGTTATCCAAGGAAAATTTACGGAGACCATAGCTAAGAATAAATACCTATTGGCTTCTAGTTTCAGTATATTAAGTAAAGTTAAGAATTGCAAAGGGTATTTACCGAAAAAACACAAAAAAAATTTTTCAGTAGCCATTGCTACCGAAAAAGTAAAGAATTGTTAAAAATTTAGGTTAAGGTGGGTCACCCCCAGAACCCTTATGCTAAGGGGTAAGAGGTTTGGGGTAATCAGCTAGCTTAGCAGGAGCCTCACACCATAATCTTTGATTTGGTGTCAGAGGAATGCGCGGTTCCACCCGGGGGTTCAATGCCCCCGTATGGAACCAATCACAACGCTTTTGGGGAATCCTGTTCTTCAATGTACTTTCGTGATGTGGACACAGTGACTCCACCGCATGAGGCTATATAGCGCTACGCTTAGCGTCAGAAGTTAGAAGTCAGAAGTCAGAAGTAAGCCACTTCTAAGCCTTCTACTTGTGACCGTCTTGAGATTATTGATGAATTTGGTTAACTCCATTTGTGGAAAATACTGAAACAACAGATGGATGTGCTCTTCCTCCCCATTAAACTCAACCAACTTACAATCCCATTTTTGGCACAAGTCCTCTACTACCTCACCAAGGCGTTCCAGCATTTCGGCGTTGAAAACCTTACGCCGATACTTGGACGTCAACACCAGATGTGCTTTTAGGTCACTTACTGATCGTCATGCATGAAATGTAATCACTTTTCATGGCAACCTTTTCGGAATCTGTACACTAATTAGTGTAGTCTTATTTCTAGTCACCAAACAGGGAGATGAAATACACTTACCAGTATAAAGCACTTCCAACCACCGACCAAAAGCTGGAAATGAATTTCTGGTTAAGGATTTGTCGGTACTGGTATAATCGTCAGCTCGGCGAAAGGTTTGACTGGTGGTTTCGTCATAGAACTCCGGTCAACTCCTGCCCATTGGTCTGCCATCTCCCTGAACTGCGCGATCGTCCTAACTACTACAGTCAGAAGAAGCTGTTACCAGGGCTTAAGAAGGGTAAACTCACTGTGGAATGGTCAGGAGAGAATCTAGAATTTTCGCGGGTTCCTGCCAATACCCTCCAGGAAGTCTGTAAACGTGTAGATAAAGCTTTTGACCGATTTATTTCTGGGGATACAAATGGGAAGAGAAGCGGGAAACCTCGTTTTAAATCTCACGCTCGTTATCGTTCATTTATCGTTGAAGGTGCAGGCTTAAACCTGCACTCCTGCTCGGTTGGTGGGAAATTTATTTACCTTAAAATACCCAAGATAGGCTTACTAAAAATTCGCTCTCACCGCCATGTACCCGATGGTGCAATCCTGAAACAAGTGCAATTCATCAAGAAAAATGATGGATGGTTTGTAAATCTGAAGCTTGATCATCCTACTGTCCCCACTATTCCCTCCGAAAAAATCATCCCGAATTGGGATAACTCCCTGGGCATGGACGCGGTACTTCATAAAGATCATTACCTTGCTACTTCTGAAGGAGCGAAGCTGCCATCAGCAAAGTTTTTGCGGCGCAACCAAGCTAAACTAGCAAAGATTTCCAGAAAGAAAAATGCTCGCAAACGTGGTAGTAAAGCACGTCGAAAGCTAGCAAAAAGAGAGGGACGGGTACATCAACAAATTGCTCGCGCAAGGAAAGATTTCCAGTACCAAACTGCTCACAGTTTGGTAAGAACAGGTAAAAAGGTATTTTTCCACGAAAAGTTAAATCTAAAAGGTCTGACTAGGCGTAACACCCCTAAGCAAGACCAGACTGGTAAATATTTGCCTAATGGCCAATCGGCAAAATCTGGACTCAACCTAAGTTGGGCAGATGCCGCTTTTGGTGAGTTCTTCTTGATTCTTGGTCACATAGCTGCAAAAGCTGGAGCCATCGTGATCTCGAAGAATCCTGCTTATACTTCTCAAGTATTATCCTATCGAGATCACGTAATCTTCACTGATTGCAGTATCCGAGAATATTGGGATGAAACTGAAAAGCTCTGGGTTGATAGAGATATTAATGCTGCTATCAACATCAAGAGAGTGGGGCTGGACGTGTTCCCCACTATAAAACGCCGTAAAGGTAGCATTAAAATAGTTGGTTCTATTACTGATGATACCTCCAAGGAAGTTCTACGCACTCTTCGGGGTGCCTGAGAAGCCTACACCATACCTTTAAGGTTGGTGTAGGAGCGTCACAAGCAATTACCAACTATAACCAGCAGGGGGTCATATAGCGCTACATGCAAGGCAAAAGGCAAAAGGCATGCATGCTAAAGTTGACTATAATCGCTTTTGCTGCTTGTATCAATGTCAAACACCTTAATGCGTAGTGCTGTACCATGGGATGTGGTATTAGCTAATTAATTCCAGAGCAATCTTGGTGCCTTGGGAATCTAGAGAAAGCGATCGCACTTGAGCCTGAATCCCGGCATCGGTCCAAGCTACCGCCATTGCCTCCTGAACGGCTGGTGCTTTGGACTCACTCACCAAAGCCAACAAAGTAGGACCTGCCCCACTAATCACCATCCCATAGGCTCCAGCATCCAAAGCTGCCGCCTCCACAGCGTCATAACCAGGAATCAGTTTTTGGCGATAAGGCTGATGTATCCGGTCTTGCAAACCGACCCGTATCCAATCCCCCTTACCAGACTGCAAACCTCGCAACAACAACCCCAAACTGGCCACATTCAAAACTGCATCAGCACGGCTGTAGCTATCAGGCAACACCTGCCGTGCCTCCTGTGTTGAAAGCTCGAAATCTGGAATTGCCACCACTGGGACCAGATCAGAAGACCAACCAACATCACAAACTACCCAATCCTGTTCTCTTGCTTCTTGTCCTTGGGGTCTTTGGGGTTTCATAGCCAAACCTCGACCGGTCAAACGACATCCCCCCAAAAGCGCTGGAACCACATTATCAGGATGCCCCTCAATTGCGATCGCTAACTCCATTACCTCCTGCTGAGAAAGAGGTTTACCCGCTAACTGATTTGCAGCAATCAATCCTCCAACAATCGCTGTGGCCGAACTCCCCAATCCTCGTGCCAGAGGCACCCCCAACTCAATCTCTAGGTGTACTGGAGGCGGAGTTTTTCCCAGACGATCATATAACGTTGCAAAGGCTCGATAGACAAGATTACTCTCATCTCTACTAACCTTGTTGGCTTCCACACCAGTAACGTCAATCTTAAGCTTGACTGATCCAAAATTTACTGATTCCAGGCGAGTGACTTTAAACTGGTTATACACAGTTAACGCTGCGCCTATGCAATCGAAACCTGGTCCTAGATTAGCGGTAGTACCGGGCACAATAACCCTGACCGTAGAAACAACAGACATTTGACAATATTCTGAACTAAATCATCTTGCCCTAAAAATTGCTCTCCTGTCTACCGGGTTTGGTACATTTATTTACAGTTGGTTACACGTAAGTGATTTTCAATTGAATAAACGACACCCAGGCAGAAGTGAGAACGATTAATTATCTATGGTAATCATGAATCAGTGTATTCTCAGTCTGTGAAAAATTCGATAAGTCCTGACTGCAGAGCGTGGTGACGCGAGCATGTTTCAAATCATCAAAGGCCGATCAGCTGCTAGGGGAGTTCTACATTAATAAAACTTGTTACTCCAAAGCCAAAGTATTAAATACCTAGAAAATTACAAAATTTTCTAGGATACCAAGTTTTGTTAATCACTAAGCAAAATAGCTGAGCGCTTTTTGATAATGGGTAATAGGGACTAATAAATTACCTAATTAAATATCAAAAAATATCATAGTGGTTTCGGGGGTTGACTGTTAATTGTTAAACATTGTTAAAAATTGTTAAACGTTGTAGGTAAACCATAGTTCCGCAAATAAAACGGAATCGAGATCTATTATTTTGTTGCAATCACAAAAAACTGAGTGCAGGCAGTAGCCTGATCGCTCCTGCAAATAAATACCCTCTAAGGCTTGATCAAATTTCTCTCTAATTTCCGATAGGTTTTGACTTGCCGCAGACGCTCTAATGGGGGATAGAGAATCATCACACCTAAGGGAACTGCTGTAACTAAAATGGCGATCAGTACCAACACATTTAAAAATCCCAGCTTTAAACCGATACCTAAACTAATGCCCAAGGCTACCGATAACACAGGCACTCCCAGGGCTAAGATTTTACTAAACCCACGCTTTCGGCAGCTTTGAGCTACTCCTTCCCCTTCAAAGGCTGCCATAAACACTACCGCATCCACTGCTGCAAAGGTAGCAATCGCGCTATCGGTAGCGCGAAACTTGGCACCAAATCCAGCTACCAACAGGGCTGCTACTCCAGCAAAAAACACTGCTGCTACGGTATCCATAGCCTTTAACGGAATACTAAACCTGGCTCTGAGTCTTGCTACCAGTTTCGAGATCACCCCAGATGTCACAGCCGCAGTCAATCCTAGCATTGCCACCAAGACTGAGACAAAAGTAGCGATCGCAATCCCGATTGTCCCACTGTTACTCACAATTCCCTCCCAAGCCGTAGTTTCTACCCACGTAGCTGTAGTAGCTAAGCCAATCAATAGCGCTAGGGATAGATAGGGAAGTTTTTTCGTGGCAATTGGTACCGGAGCAGTATGGATTTTCAGGGGTAAAACCTGAGTTGAGTGTTCAGCATTAGTGTGAATTAATACCTCTCGCTCATAGGTTTGGTCTGCCATCAGCTTACTGGTATCTATCGTAATTTGGCACAACCCTTGATTCCCATTAACATCAGCTGTGTCCAATCGAATCCAGTCATGGAAGTAGGGAGTGTGGGGTGGGTCACTGACATGGGGAGCAATTTGCCAGCGGCTTTCTAAGGCTGTGTCTGGAACTGTGTTACAAATGGTGATAGTTTTTGTCAGTTTTTCCCCTAATTTTTTAGCTCTAAACTCTAGATACGATTGGGATAGTTTTGCCTCTGGAATCCGGATAACGTAGATTGGCTTGAGAGCTTCTAAAGCTGTTTCAGCATCAGGAAAACGATCTTTAGGTTTCAGCTCTACCATCCTTTGCAACCACTCCAGCCAACCCAAACTTACTTGAGGTAGACGATGCTGAAAATTGAGACAATAGTCTTCATCAATTAAGGTATTAATCGTAGTCGATCGAGTACCAGTTAGTAAACAAATCAACGTTGCTCCTAACCCATATAAGTCTGACGCTTTACTTAGGGCTTTATCAAATAACTGTTCCGGAGCCATAAACCCAATAGTGCCTTTGGCTACACTACTCACCGCTAGTTCACTATCACCAATCCGAGCCAAGCCGAAGTCTACCAAAAAAACATTGATCGTCTCATCTACTAAGATATTTTCCGGTTTGATATCTCGATGAATGATCGGAGGAATCCGATGTTGTAGGTAAACCAGAATATTGAGTAACCCAACAGCGATTTGCTTAATCTCCTCCGGGTCAAAACTACGAGGTATAGCCAAGGAAGGAGCATGTTTGTATTCCTGTACCAAACAACAGCCCCTAGTGGTTTGAAATGACCCTAAGTAACGGGGGATACCGGGATGATTCAGTCCCCGCAACACTTGAATTTCCCCTTCTATGGTCTCATAGTCTGACCAGTTACTGTTGCGTTGAGCAAACTGAAACTGCTTGATCACTACCAATTGGTGATTGACCTGGTTTCGGGCTAGGTAGGTCACTCTCCCACCAGCGCGATTATGACCCAATTCCCTGATCACTTTGAAATCGTGACTGGATAAGTCTGGAAAATTGCTCATTAATCTATCGGCTACATCAGAGTCAAGCTACGCAGCAATGGGCAAGTTTTAATCCTTTCGGTTAGGCTGGGCTTACCGTGCTTCTATTTACGATAGCTTTAGGATTGGGGAACGAGAGCGACTAGATAATTTTTTTAATATCGTGGTAATGACAGGCGTTTCTACTTCTAACTGGGTTTTCCCTGATGTCTTATGAAACTGATCAAACGCACTACGCTCCATTATCAAGCTGATAACTCAGATAAAATCTACGAAGTCGATCTGTGTGATCTCGGTAACGATCAGTATATCGTTAACTTCCGCTATGGACGCCGTGGCAAGACCTTGAAAGAAAGTTCAAAAACTGCTCAGCCGGTAGCTTTGGCTAAAGCACAACAAGTGTTTGATCAGTTAGTGGGCTCAAAACTCAAGAAAGGCTATCAAGATGTAACTGAGCCATCAAGTAGTCAAACTCAACAAGAGGTTAATGACTTAAATAGCAGTAACTTAACTACTAGTAACGTAGTTACCAAGGACCCACGCCATCAAGCCATTCTCAACGCGATCGCTTTTGGCACGGCAGAGCCGAACGCAAATCCAGATAGTAGTAAAGGCTCTAGTAAATGGTCCCAAACCCGAGCGATCTGGCGGGCTGGAGAATTGAAAATTCGTGAAGCTACGCCCTTAATTATCCCTCTGATTGGCACTGATCAACCCTTAAAAGACTACTGCATTGCTTGGGCTTTGGGATGGTGTGGTGATCAGCATGTAATTCCTCACCTCCAACGCTTGTATGAAACCCCTTCAACTCCAGACTTTGTCAAGGGGATTGCTTGGGAAGCCTGGATGAAACTCTGTGATCAATCAACTCAAGAACGGTTGCGCTCTCAACAGATAGAGCAATTGCCTGCCGAATTGCAATCCCATATCGAAACCGATAATCCTGCTGAGTTCTCTAATGCCCTACTTACCTATCTAGACAGTAACGACTATACTCGTTTTGGTGTCCTCGATACCCTATATCAAATTAATAATGCTCAAGTGCGCCCAGCACTACTAAACCTATTACGCACTGCTCCCCTACGCCCCAACTACTTCAAAGCCATTCGCCACATATTCAAGATTGCCGAATATCGACAAGATGCCCAAGTATTTGGCATTATCGCCTACCGCCTAGACACCGAGGGACCAATGTTTCGTCAGTCTTATTGGCATAAATATTACTGGGACAGAAATAGCCGCAAATATATTCCCCGTTCCCATTACCTCGGTAGTCCTGATGCTAAACGGGCTTACAGCAACGTTACTCGTGACTATCTACGGCGGCGGGTATGGAGGACTCTCAGGAAATTGGGTGAAGAATGCGATGGCAATTATGTAAATCTAGCCCTAGAGATACTACTCCAATATTCTGATTCTGATGGGGTGCCCGCCAGAACATCAACCTTGTATCGCTGGAACTACTCCAACTGGACTCGCACCAGCTACACTCGCAACTGGGACAGCTATGCTGGTTACTTAACCTTTAACCATATTCTCTATACCAATAGTCCCCGTTACCAATTAATGCCCAACAGCCAGGCATGGCGTTGTCGAGACAACTACAAACCTGGTGATCCAGAGCCAGATGTCCGAGAAGAAGCCTTTCCTAAACTTTGGGAGCAACATCCAGACGCACTGCTACAGTTACTATTAGAAAGCGATTGTCATCAAGTTCATCAGTTTGCCGCCAAAGCCTTAAGGGTATGTCAGTCATTCTGTAATCAAATCGATACAGATACTGTAATCACACTAGTTAACAAACCCTACCCAGTAACGGCTCAACTCGGCTTTGAACTAGCAACACAAAAATATAATTCCGATAATCCCGACAATCCTAACCTAGACTTATTACTTGCCTTAGCCAACTGCCAGTTTCCACCAGCTCGTACTCAAGCCCATCAGTGGATACAAGCAATACCAACTCATTTGATCACGGCTAGCAACCTGATCATCCCGTTAGTCATCAGTCAACACTCCGATACCCGTACCTTTGCCCGTCAGTTACTGACTCAATCAATAATAAGTGAAGCAACAGCCAAAGTATTAATCGGGCGAGTTATTGTAGCAGTACTCGAACTAGAACCAACTCAAACCGATATCGCCAAAGACACTGCTCAAACCCTGCTTCTAGGTTTTACCCCCCAACTCAGGACATTGGGTATGGGAGTAATACTAGATCTCCTCCAACACCCCATGCCAGAAATCCAAGAATTGGGAGCAAGAATCCTATTCAATCACGAAACTCCTGCCGCTGACTTACCACCCAAATTAATTGAATCACTCCTCAACGCTTCCCATCAGTCAGTGCAAGGGATTGGGGTTCAGATTTTCGGTCAACTTCCCGATCAACGGTTGCTACAAGACTACGACTTAGTATTAGCGATCGCAACCAATCAACAACCACACTTGCGTCAAGGTATTCGTCCAGTAATTCAGCGCTTAGGACAATTATATCCAGAATTTGTCACTCAGCTAGCCACAGAAATCATTACCCTATTGCAGCTACCAGAAAGACATCAAGGTGTTCACCAAGATTTAGTCCAACTGCTACGAGAAGACTTACCCAGCTGGATGACTAGGATTCCCAAAGACAACGCGATGGAACTTCTCCAAGCCAAATCATCAGCCGCTCAAGAATTAGCAGGATTAGTACTCCAAGCTAACTATACCACTTGGGTATTAGAATTAGAAACTCCTGACATTGTCAAACTAGCCAATCATGAAATCCTATCCGTCCGTCAAGCCGCTTGGACAATGATTGAGCAAATCATCAACCGTATCCGTAGCAATTCTCAAGACATGTTAGCCGCAGTGCGATTACTAGAAGCAAAATGGCAGGATTCCCGAGAATTTGCTACCAAACTCTTTAGCCAACAAATTACCGAACAAGACTGGACCCCTGAAGTCATGGTAAGTATTTGTGACAGTACTCGGGATGATGTTCGTCAATTTGGGCGGGATTTAGTCCTACGTACCTTTCAGCAGAGTTATGGTCAAGATTATCTCCTCAAATTTAGTGAACATCCCAGTCAAGACATGCAGCTATTTGCCACTAACTATCTAGAACAGTATGCCCTAGATAATCCCGACCGTTTGCAAGACTTAATTCCATACTTTATCAGTATTTTGTCTCGGGTTAATCGCGGACGAATTGCTAAACAGCGCGTGTTTGCATTTCTAGAAGCTGAAGCCCAAAAAAGCCAAGCAGCTGCTAAAATAGTAGCAGAAATATTAACACGACAATCCATCACAATGGCTATTGGTGATAAAGCCCGTTCAATTCAGATTATGCTTCAAATTCACCAAAACTATCCTAATCTTCCTCTTCCCATCAACGTTAAACCAGTATCCGAAGTAAGAGGAGTGTAGGGAGTTTAGGGATTTAAAAGTTGTGTATTTTAGGGAATAGGGAACAGGGAACAGGGAGTAGGGAGTAGGGAGTAGGGAATAGGGAGTAGGGATAGTAGGAGAAACCCTATAACATTTTCAAATATATCCTGATAGCTCATGAAACAAAATACTGATTTAGTATAACACCAAAAACTATTATTATCTATTTCCATTATCTATTTCCTAATTTTTCCGATTCCCAATTACCGATTATAACTTCTGACTTCTGACTTCTAACTTCTAACTTCCCGATTCCCGATTCCCGATTCCCAATTCCCGATTCCCGATTCCCGATTCCCGATTCCCGATTCCCGATTCCCGATTCCCGATTCCCGACTCCCAATTCTAAATTCTAAATTCTAAATTCTAAATTCTAAATTCTAAATTCTAAATTCTAAATTCCCTCCTTAACAATTTAAAAAATACTTCAATCCCCTAAAAACCATGGAATTTAACTACGCCTATAAAAATAGTACAGCAGTTAGCGATCGCGGCAGCAGCACCCAAATGTCCTTCTCCCCAGACACCAAGCGTCCTCCCACCTACTTCATTGGTGAATTAGGGAAAAATGTAGCCTTTCGAGAAGCCATCAGCGCCCTACATGACGTAGTAGTTTCCGATTTACGCTTCAAACCCAAAGACAGAACTGAGTATAAACAATGGCGTGCTAACCAAGACCAACAAGACTGGCAAATCATAGCCGCACAACGCCAAGACCTCGCCAATAAAATTCAACCCTTACAAGCAGAACTAACTCAATTAAATCAGAACAGATCTCAACGATTATCCACCTTTTATAAAGCCAGACAGCAGTACTACAATTACCTCTATGAGAAAGACCGTGATGCCTGGTTTGTCCTGGATCCAGTAATTACCGTTCATCCCGATGAAGTCTTCTTTGAATGTTTCAGCCAAGATGAATCCAGTTATGGACGACTAGGAGCCAGCTACGAAGTATTTAAAACTATCAGTGAATTCGCCTGCGGTACAACAAACATAGACTACTCCGCCGCCCTGTACAATGAATTTCAAAAAATCCGCAGTTATAAGACAACCCAATTTGAAATTGACCCCTCCGGTTTTGAAGTCAAAACTACCCATGAAGCAGCATTTAAAGAAGTTAAAATTGACCTACCAGACAGTTGGGTAAGAGGATTTATACAAGTCAGTTCCGCCATGGCCTTACCCGCCACCACCTTTGACTTGCAGCCCATGGATATTCACAATATCTGTTTTGTGTTGCGTCGCCACAAAGAAAAAACTGGCCCACGGGGAATGCGTTACCATCTCAAACCAGGAGAACCCGTGCGAATAGTATTTGAGCCTTGGAACATCGAAGTAGTCTGTTCGCGATCGCCCTATCAAGGTTCATCAGAACAGGTCATCCGAGTGTGGGGACGCCGCCGCCTCCACATCCTAGAACGTCTGATTCCCATTGCCAACAAATTTACCATTCACCTACTCGGAACCGGCATGCCATCCTTTTATGTAGCTGACCTAGGAGATATGTCCTTTACCCTCGGCTTATCAGGATGGACAGCTAACGATTGGTCTCAAGCTGGGAACTTTGACTTAATGGCACCCCGTGCAGATGTAGACCAGTGGACCCAACAACTCATTTTTGACGCACTCAGAGAAAACTGGGTAGAAAGTCCCGATAGTCTCGCCCAGCGGTTAGACCTAAGTCCTACTGCTGTCCTAGGTGCCTTAGGAGCTTACACCCAAGCCGGACGAGCCATTTACGACTTAAACAAGCAAGTATATCGAGTCCGGGAACTCTCCCGAGAGCCCTTACCCATGGAACGGTTACGGTTTGCCAATCAGCGAGAAGAAACAGCAACCCGCTTCTTAAGTAACAATGCCGTACAAGTAACCTCAGTAAAAGACGCTGGAGGTACACTCCAGCTACAGGGAAATGTCACAGATAAAAGCAAAACCTATAATCCCGTTTTGACAATTGATCGTGATGAACGTATAATAGCAGCAGAGTGTACCTGTAATTGGTATCAGCAAAATAAGCTGTACAAAGGTCCTTGTGAACACATTCTGGCGTTGCGGATGCAGCACGCTCGTCAGTCTCAATAAATCACGTCCATTCCATCAGTTGGTAAACAGCCTTGCAATCTGGGCGGTGGATCGCCGTCCCTGGGATAAGTTCAACCACGCATCACTAGCCTGCTCGTGACTGTGCGGGCTTTCGGGTGCTATCGCTATTACGGTTTCGTTTTCCTAAAACTAATTAGCGATAGCACCCGAGCCCGCTTGAGTTGAGCAGTCTAGTCCGAGGGAGTTTACGAAGGGGTAACCAACGGAGTGGGCGTGATTTTTTGGCGTTGCTTAATCTGGGAATTGTTTAACAGAAAAGGTAATTTTTTGATATTTGAAATAATAAATAAGAAGGGCATTGCTTGATTGAGCAATGCCGATACTTTTGCTCCATCTTGGATAGTTAGTTGAGTAATGGATAGTAAAATTCCCCTCTGTTTTACCTAACACTAATTAATCGAGGTGCCCAACTAACCATAAAAAAACTATTAACAATTAACGATTTAGGATCCCCCAATCTGAATATTGCGCACCCGCACCGGCACACAAGCATGGGTCATTTGAGCAATTTGTATCGGTTCCCCTTTACCACACATATGGGTACCACACTGCTCCCGTTCCGAAGCCACTCCAATGGCATCAACACTATTCCAGAAATCAGTACTCATAGAATGATAGGTGACATCCTTCAGCATGCCCACTACTTTACCTTTCTCCACCTTCCAGAAAGCATCTCCACCAAACTGAAAATTACGTCGCTGCTGGTCAATGGAGAAACTACCTCTACCATCAATTAAAATCCCTTCCTCAGTCTCAGCAATCATTTCTGATAGTGTGGCAGAGTGACTTCCTCCCTCTGCTCCCGGTTCCAACCCTAAATTAGGAATCCGCACCATCGGTACACTTGACCAACTATCGGCGTAAGCGCAACCGTTACTACTGGCATTACCTAGTCGATAAGCGGTTTCCCGGTCAGTGAGGTAGTCTACTAAAATGCCATCCTTGACAACATACCAATCTTGTGCTGGTACCCCCTCATCGTCATAACCTAAAGTACTACGTCCCCCGGATTGAGTGCGATCGCATTTAAAATTCACCCAAGGAGCAGCATATTGCAACTTGCCCAATTTATCAGTAGTCGCAAAGCTAGTACCAGCAAAATTCGACTCATAGCCGTACACCCGATCCAGTTCCGTAGGGTGTCCCACCGATTCATGAATTGTTAGGTGGAGATGACTAGGCTTCAGAATCAGAGTGCTGCGAATACCAGAAGGTCCTTTGGGAGCATGAACCTTCTCTATTGCTTCTTCTGCTACCCGTTCTACCTGATTCAAAAGGTCTGGAGGTTGAATATGCTCATAACCGATATTTAAAGGTGGACGCTCATAGCTACGGCTTTGAGCATCCCCATTGGCAACTGCTGTACAACCCAGACCTGGATAGCTGCGGTATATAGTTTGTTCAATTAGGGAATCAACAGTAGACGCAAAAATCTTGTCTTCACGAGTAAAACGCAGGAAAGAGTAAGCCTTCTTAATTCCGCGATCGCTATAGCTAAGCAATTGATTATTAATACGCAATAGTAAATCGGCTTTCTCAGTAATTGGTATAGTAAACGGGTCAATTTCGATTGGAGTAATATAGCTATCGCGATAGGCTTCTACTGGGGCTAATCTTACCTCTGTTTGCTGAGAAAGGCGGCTACCTTTAGCAATCTCTACAGCTAAAGCCACCATTCGTTCCACTTCCTCTGGAGTTTTATAAGGACTAGCCGCAAAGCCCCAAGCGCCCTTGAGTAAAACTCTTACCCCAAAGCCAGAACTAACATTATCACAGAGTTGGCTAAGGGAGCGATCGCGTGCGGTTAAGTTCTGATTACGGTAAGTACAAATACGGATATCCCCATACTCACAACCAGCTTTACGAATTAAATCAATCCCTAGTGTCGCCAAGTTTCTCGCCAAGTCAGTAGTCGTAATTGGTGATAAGGCTTGTATCATATGTAAAGTATGTAAATAATTTTTAAGAACAATGCCTAATATGGATTAAAGTTGCTATAATTCCACTGGAATTAGATTAGGCTTAACCTAACCCTCTCTTCATTTTAATAAAGGTCAGTACAATCAAGGTCCCTGGTTGTAACCATTCAGCCTAATCCTAAAAGCAATAACAAGTAATAAGAACCAATAATAAATCAGCGTGTTTCTAGTTGTCCAGAATCAATCATTTACTAGCAGCCCTAGGTCAAATACCTGAGTTTTCCTGGATTATTGATATCTAAACTATCGGCTAATCTGAAATAGCTTCAGTAATTTTATATTGAGTGAGTTGGTGATAGTTAATTGGCTCCCGATTATCGATTACCCATTAGCGTTCACCACAAGGTATTCGTATTTAACTTCTTACTAATGGCTTCATTTAATCCCACCATGGGGAACCAGTTACTCTCTATTATCTTCCTAAAAAAAAATATATAAATTATAATTTTAACAGATTACAATTCCTAAAAAATAAACTATGCTTACTAGCTCAATGTTAACAAAAATAATTACAGTCTTTACCGCAATGGGAATGAGTCTACTTTTAGTAAAAGCAGATTTATACAACAGATTTAACCCTGAGCAATCTTACGCCACAGCAAATAACTACCAGACCAAAGAAAACAAAAGTATAACGAAAATGGAATTTGGCCAGACTAAAGATGGTAAAAACGTTTATCTCTATACTTTAACCAATACCAATGGTTTAGTAGCTAAGATAACCAACTATGGTGCTACTCTTACTGAATTACAATTGCCTGATAAGAGCGGTAAGCTAGACGATGTAGTGCTGGGATTTGATAGTCTAGAAGGTTATTTGACCGCTAAGCACTACCTATATTATGGTGCAATTGTTGGTCGCGTCGCTAATCGGATTAAAGATGCTCAGTTCACTCTCAATGGTCAAAAGTATGATCTAGCTGCTAATGCCCCTCCCCATCACATACATGGTGGTAACAAAGGTTTTGACAAAGTGGTTTGGAAAGCTGAACCAATTAACAGTAGCCAAAGACAGGCACTAAAACTAACTTATCTGAGTCCTGATGGAGAAGAAGGATATCCAGGTGATTTGACAGTTACAGCTATTTACACTCTGACTAACGATAATGAGTTAAAGCTGGAAATGACTGCTACCACTAACAAACCTACTCCTGTCAACTTGGTGAATCATACATATTGGAACTTGGCTGGTCATGGTTCTGGAAATATTCTAGGACAATATTTAACGATCAATGCCGATAGATATACGCCTAACAACGAACAGCGCATCCCTACAGGAAAGATTAAATCAGTTAAAGATACACCCTACGACTTTACTAAGCCTCAGTTGATTGGAGATGGCATTAATCAGCTTAGAAATACCCTAAAGCCAAACTATCCAGGAGGCTACGACCTCAATTATGTCTTGAATGGAGAATCAGAAAAAATCAAACTCGCAGCTACTGTATATGAACCAAAATCTGGTCGGGTGATGGAGCTTCACACTAATCAGCCAGGAATCCAGTTTTTTTCGGGAAATCTTCCTAAGCTTAGAACCGTGGGGAAAGGAGATGTTGTTTATAAAAATCATCAAGGTTTGTGCCTAGAGACACAACATTTTCCTGACTCAGTCAATCAGCCTAACTTTCCTTCGGTTATCTTGAATCCAGGTGAAACTTACCGACACCTAATGGTTTATAAATTTTACACCAAACAAAATAATCTAGGAGAAGTTATTGCTCCCAATACTCAAGTTGAAAAGGTAGCAGGAGGTTTTAAGTTTACTGAAGGACCTGTTTGGCATCCCGACGGCTTTCTACTATTTAGTGATATTCCAGCTAATACCATTTATAAATGGCA